>CAXRFJ010000503.1:0-8850 GCA_964229475.1 Rubrivirga sp. | reverse complement strand
CACGGGCTGGCGGCCGTGCGGGGCCCAGTCGCCGAACGCCGCCCCGACGGCGCGCTCGACCGCCGCGGGCTCCACGTCGCCCGCGAACGCGATCGTCAGGCCGTCGGCCCCGACGTGCTCGGCGTGGTACCGGCGGACGGCCTCGGGCGTGACGGCCTCGACGGCCGCGAGCTCGTCCTCGGGCGCGAGCGCATAGTTCGGGTGGGCCGGCCCGGAGAGCCGCCGCGCGAGCGCGCCCGACGCCTGCGAACCCGTCGACTCGAGCGACCGCCGGACGCCCGCGACGGCGCGGACGACGGCCTTCTGGACCTCGTCGTCGTCGAGGGCCGGGGTGCGGAGCTGCTCGGCGAGGAGGGCGATCACGTCGCCGAGGTCGTCGCGGAGGGCCCGGCCGGCGAAGCCCATCCGCAGGCCGTCGGAGTAGAACGAGACCTGGGCGCCGCGCCCTTCGAGGGCCTCGGCGATGGCGAACCGGTCGCGGCGCTGGCTGCCCTTGTCGAGGAGGTTCGCGACGAGCGACTGGACCACGTCGTCGGCCGCGCCGAGGTCCGGCGCCGACTCGAACGAGCCCCGGAAGCTGACGACGTCGCGGACGCCGGTGTGGAGGAGGAGCAGCCGGGCCGGGCCGGCGGTGGCGTCGTGGACGCGGGGGGCGAGGTGGACGTCGGACAAATCGGAAGCGAAGGCAGGAGGGCTACCCGCGGCGGGCGCGGGCGAGCTCGGCGTCGGTGACCCCGTCGTCGGCCACGGCGCGGAGCGCGGCCTTCAGGGCCGCCTCGGCGTCGGCGTGGGTCACGTCGGGCGTGAGCGTGGCGTAGGCGATAAAGAGGCCGGGGTCGCGGAGGCGCGGGAAGTAGGCGCTGGCGGACGTCGCCAGCCCGGGGTCGGTGAGCGCGCGGTAGAGCCGGCCGCTCTTGCCGGCCGCCAGCACCTGGACGAGCACGTCGAGCGCGTCGGCGGCCTCGTCGAGGCCGGGGGGGGCCGTGTAGGCGAGGAGGACGGCGCCGAGCTCGCCGGCCTGGCGGACCACGACGCGCCGCTCGCCGCGCTGCTCGGGCTCGCGCGTGACGGCCTCGTCGAACGGCCGGTGGACGAGCGGGTCGGGCGCGTCCTCGGCCGCCTCGGGGCCGGCGGCGATCGGGCCGAAGTGCCGGTCGAGGAGGTCCAGGGCCTCGGCCCGGTCGAACTGGCCGGCGACGGTCGCCGTCGCGTTCTGGGGCCAGTAGTAGGTGTCGTAGAAGTGGCGGAGGCCCTCGGCGGTCACGGTCTCGACGTCGCTCCGCCAGCCGATGACGGGGTGGCCGTACGGGTGGGCGTGGAAGGCCGTCGCGTACGTCGCGTGGAGGAGCTTCCGGAGCGGCTCGTTCTCGCCCCGGTCGAGCTCGTTGAGCACGACGGTCCGCTCCGACGCGAGGTCCTCGTCGCGGACGCGCGCGCCGCGCATCCGGTCGGCCTCGATCTCGACGGCCTTCTCGAGGTGCTCGCTCGGGAGGAGCGCGTAGTAGTTCGTCCGGTCGTACCACGTCGTCGCGTTGATCTGGCCGCCGAGCGACTGGAGCACCTGGAACACGCTCGTGCCGAGGTCGCGGTTGAACCGCTCCGAGCCCTTGAACATGAGGTGCTCCAGGAGGTGCGTCGCGCCGGTCAGCCCCGCGCCCTCGTTCCGGCTCCCGACGCGGTACGTCACCTGGAAGGCCACGACGGGCACGGCGGCCTCGGGCGCCAGGAGGACCGTCAGCCCGTTCCGGTGGCGGTACTCCTCGACGCCGCCGGCCGCGCGGACGAAGGCGAAGGCGGCGTGCTCGACGGGGGCGTCGGTCTCGGGCGGGGCGGCGGACGGCATGCGGTCGGGGTCTGGGGCCGCCTACGACGGGCCGCCCCCGGTGCGGATCCCGTGCCGTCGTGCGCTCCGGGTGCGAATGCGCGGGGCCGCGTCGTCCTACGAGGAGATCAACCGGACGGCGCTCCCGCCGATACCTTTGCTCCGACGCCCTCCCGACGTTATGCGCGCCCCCCTCCTCTTCGTCCTCGCCCTCGCGGTGCTCGCCGGCTGCAAGCTGGAGCCCCGCCAGCCCGTCGGCGCCGCCGAGCCCGTGGCCGAGGGCGTCGCCCCGGCGCCGATGCCGGACCGGCCCCCGCCGCCGGGCACCCAGCCCGCGCCGCCGCCCGAGGCGATCCAGAACCCGACCACGCCCGACGGCAAGGCCGCCGTGACGCTCTACGTCACCGAGTGGTGCCCGTACTGCCGGCAGGCCCGCGAGTACATGGCCGCCGAGGACATCCCGCACCGGATCGTCGACATCGAGAAGGACGAGGCCGGCGCCCGCGAGTACCAGGCCCGCGGCGGGACCGGCGGGATCCCGCTCGTGGCCGTGGGGACGAGCGTGATGGAGGGCTGGAACGAGGAGATCGCCCGCGACATGCTCGACAAGGGCGGCTACGACTGACCCCGCCTCGGGGCCGAGGTGGGCCACATCGGTTTGATTGGAAAGGTGCGCCGTTAGTTTCGGCGCATGTCTCTCAACGAACGGATCGACAACGCACGGCGACTCCTCCGCTCCGGACGGCTCGCGAACGAGGCCGCCGTCAGCAGCGGTGTCGTCCTCCCGATCCTCGACGGCCTCGGCTGGCCGGCGTTCGATCCGTCCGTCGTCGCCCCCGAGTACGGTGTTGGAAAGCGCCGCGTGGACTTTGCCCTTCTGACGAACGGGACGCCGGCGGTCTTCCTCGAAGTCAAGCAACCGGGTCTGATCGACGGCGCCGACCGCCAGCTGTTCGAGTACGCTTTCCACGAAGGCGTGCCCATCGCAATCCTCACGGATGGCGCGACGTGGCATGTCTATCTCCCGGCGATGCAGGGGAGCTACGACGAGCGCCGCGTCTACCTACTCGACCTCGTGGACCGTGACCCGGCGGAGAGCGCGGAACGACTGCAACGGTACCTCGCGCGCGAGGCCGTCGAAAGCGGGGAGGCGTTCGAGCTCGCGAGGCGTGATTACCAGCGCGCGAAACAGCGCAAGGACGCCGTCCAGGCGATCCCGCAGGCGTGGGCCAACCTGCTCGCCGACCCGGAGTCCGAGCTTCTCGCCTCGCTGGCGGCCGAGGTCGAACGAGTGAGCGGCTTCGAGGCCGACGACCGCGACCTCCGCTCCTTCTTGCTCGCTCTGCGCCCTGCCGAGGGCACGCTCCCGAGGGGCAAACCACCCGCTCCTCGACCGGTGTCACCCCAACCAGAGCCGGTTGGAGAACGAGGGCTCCCAGGAGTCGGCTACGAGATCGAGGGAACGTTCGTCGCCTGCACACGGGGGCGGGGTGTGATCGAAGGCGTGTTCACTGCACTGGCAGAACGCGACGCGTCGTTCCCGGAGCGCTTCGCTGCCCAGGTCCGTGGGAAGAAGCGCGCCTACTTGGCCCGCAGGACGGACGAGTTGTTCCCCGGGCACCCCGAACTCGCCAGTCAGTCCGTGGAGATCGCCCCAGGCTGGCTGCTGAGCACACACAGCAGCTCCAGCATGAAAGTGGACATCATCCGGAAGGCATGTGCCGTTGCCGGACTTGAGTTCGGAGCGGACGTCAAGGTCCGGATGCCCTAGCCCCCGACAGCGCCGAGGCGGGCCGGGTCAGACCGACGGATAGCCCGCGTCGCGGGGGTGGATCACGCGGACCTCGCCCGGCCACTCGATCCCGAACGCCGGGTCGTCCCACCGCACGCCGCGGCCGGCGGCGGGGGCGTACGGCGCCGAGATGGTGTAGAACACCTCGGTCGCGTCCTCCAGCGTGAGGAAGCCGTGGGCGCAGCCCTCGGGCACGTACAGCGCGACGCCGTTCTCGGCCGTCAGCGTCTCGCCGTGCCACTGGCGGAACGTCTCCGAGTCCGGCCGGAGGTCGAGGCACACGTCGTAGATCGCGCCGCGCGTGCAGCGGACGAGCTTGGCCTCCTCGTGCGGCGCCGCCTGGTAGTGCATCCCGCGCAGCGTGCCGCGCGCGTGGTTGTACGAGACCGAGCACTGGGCGACGGCCCCGTTCAGCCCGGCCGCCTCCAGCATCGCGCCGTCCCACGTCCGCGCGAAGTGGCCGCGGTCGTCCGCGTGCCGCTCGGGGCGGACGACGACGCAGCCCTCGATGTCGGTCGGCTCCAGGATCATCGGCCCTGACTAAAACACCTCGACGTGCGGGATCGGGACGACGAACCGGCCGCCCCACTCGCGGATGCCGGCCATCTGGGCCGCGATCTCGTCGCGGAGGTTCCACGGCAGGATGAGCACGTAGTCGGGCCGCGTCTCGAAAATCCGCTCCGGCGCGTGGACCGGGATGCGGGCGCCCGGCGTGTAGGTCCCCTGCTTGTACGGGTTCCGGTCAACGGTGTAGTCCAGGAGGTCGGTCCGGATGCCGCAGTAGTTGAGGAGCGTATTGCCCTTCCCCGGCGCCCCGTAGCCGACGACCGTCTTCCCCTCGCGCCGGGCGCGGATCAGGAAGTCGAGCAGGCCCCGCTTCGTCTCCCGCACCTGCTCGGCGAACCGGGCGTAGGTCTCCAGATCGTCCACGCCCCAGGCCTGCTCGCGGGCCCTCAGCTCGACCGCGCGGGCCGTGACCGGCTTGGAGACGTCCGCCTCGTGGCGGGCGTAGACGCGGAGCGAGCCGCCGTGCGTCGGGAGCTCCTCGACGTCGAACAGGACGAGCCCGTGCCGCGCGAACACGCGCTCGACGGCCGTGAACGAGAAGTACGAGAAGTGCTCGTGGTAGATCGTGTCGAACTGGTTCTCGTCGATGAGCCGGACGAGGTGCGGGAACTCGACCGTCGCGACGCCCCCGTCGGCCAGCAGCACGCGCAGGCCGGCGACGAAGCTGTTGAGGTGCGGCGTGTGGGCCAGCACGTTGTTGGCCGCGATGAGGTCGGCGCGGAGGCCGTCGGCGACCATGGCGTGGGCCTCGCCCTCGCCGAAGAACGCCACGCGCGTGGGCACGCCCTTGGCCCGGGCCGCCTCGGCGACGTTGGCGGCCGGCTCGACCCCCAGGCACGGGATCCCGCGCGCGACGGCGTGCTGGAGGAGGTACCCGTCGTTCGACGCGACCTCGACCATCAGCGAGTCCGGCCCCAGCCCGAACCGCTCGGCCACGGCCTCGACGTAGCGCCCCGCGTGGGCCACCCACGAGTCGGAGTAGGACGAGAAGTAGGCGTACTCGCCCTCGAAGATGGCCTCCGGGGGGACGACCTCGTCGATCTGCACGAGCGAGCACTCGTGGCAGACGAAGGCGTGGAGGGGATAGAACGTCTCGCCCTCCCCCAGCTCGTCCGGCCGCACCACGTTCTGGCACGGCGGGCTCGACCCGAGGTCGACGACGGAGAACCGGAGCGGCGTCCCGCACGAGCGGCACGGGAAGCCCTGGTCGGGCACCTCGGCGGGGAGCGTGCGGGCGGAGTCGAGGACTTGCATGGGAACGGGGTCAGAGATCAGAGGGCAGGCAGAGCGAGGGTCTGTCGGGGAAGGCCGAGCGGGGCGTCCCCAGGGGGCGTCCTGAGCGGAGCGAGCGCAGTCGAAGGATCTCCGCCGAGCACCGCCTGCCGAGCCCTGCCGGGCTCCGTGCGCGCCAGCGATCCCTCGCTCCGCTCGCTCAGGAGGACACGGATCAGACGGGGGGAGCGAGGATCGGGGACGAGGTCGCCGCGCCATCGCCCGAGGCGGGGGCGGGCGCCCAGCGGAGGTCGTCCGACAGTGCGCCGGTGGCGAGGAGTGACTTCAGGTGCGCGATGCGCGAGTAGCGCGGCCCCTCGAACACCTCCGGCGGGAGGTCGAGGCCGGCGAGCGCGTCGCGCACCTGACGGACGCCGTCGCGGACGGTCCACGTCGGGCGCCAGCCGGGCAGCCGCTCGGCGATCTTGGCGAAGCTGACGCGGTACGAGCGCGTGTCCGGCGAGGCGCCGTCGGCGAACGTGACCTCGCAGCCGGGGACCTCCTCCCCCACGATCGCGGCCACGTCGCGGATCTGGTAGTTCTCGCCCTCCCGGCCCACGTTGAACGCCTGGTCGTGGACGGCCTCGCGGGGCGCCTCGAGCGCCGCCAGCACGGCCCGGCTCACGTCCTCGACGTGGACGAGCGGGCGCCACGGCGTCCCGTCGCTCTTCATCCGGATGGCGCCGGTGGACATCGCCCACGCCGTCAGGTTGTTGACGACGAGGTCGAACCGGAGGCGCGGGCTGGCGCCGTAGACCGTCGCGTTGCGGAGGTAGACCGGCGAGAACCCGTCGCCCGCGAGCGGCCGGATCCCGGCCTCGGCGTCGACCTTGGCGCGGCCGTACGGCGTGACGGGGTTGAACGCGGCCGTCTCGGCCACGGCGTCCTGGCCGGCCGCGCCGTAGAGGCTGCACGAGCTCGCGAACACGAACCGGCCCACGCCGGCCCCGCGCGCGAGCGCCGCGAGGCGGACGCTGGCGTCGGCGTTGATGGCCTCGGTGAGGCCCGGGCGGAGGTTGCCGAGCGGGTCGTTCGACAGGTTCGCGAGGTGCACGACGGCGTCGACCCCCTCGAGGTCGGCCGGGGTCGCGTCGCGGACGTCGCGGCGGACGGCCGGGACGGGCTCGGGCTGGGGGCCGAAGGCGCACGCCGAGAACAGGTTCGCGTCGAGCCCGCGGACCTCGTGCCCGGCGGCGCGGAGGAGCGGGGCGAGGACGGTGCCGATGTAGCCGTCGTGGCCCGTGAGGAGGATGCGCATGGGGCTGGAGGGGGACGCCGGGCCCCCGGGCCAAGACCGTTCCACCCCCCGCTCGCCTCCTCTACCCGCCCCAGACCGAACGCGACCGTTCCCGGATGCCCCGCCCGATCCGAAACGAAACGGGGCCGCCCGGACGAACCGGACGGCCCGGAAGGCTGGGAGGTCGGGCGCGGCTAGGCCCGCGAGATGTGGACCTCGTACATGTCGTCGCCGACGCGGCGGCTGTTGACCTTGTGCTCGCCCTCGAAGTTGCGCCGCATGTAGTTGCGGACGCCCTGGACCTCGTTCTTGCTCGCCTGGAACGCGAGGACCGCGTCGTCGCCGAGCTCCTTGAACTGGTCGCCGATGGGGGAGTACTTGCTGCGTCGGGTGCCCCGGGCGCTCCGGCGCTCGACGGCCTCCTTGGCCGTGATCGTCTCGAACTCGAACGGGGCGCTCTTGCGGGATGTGCGGGCTTTCGCCATGATGATAGGTGGTGTGGGGTGCGGAAGTCCGTGTCGCTTCCGTGCCTTCATGATAGCCCCTTTCTAGTGCGTGTTCCCACCACGCCACCTATTGACCCCTCACCCGTTCGCACCCCCGCCACTATACCCCATAGATCATGGCGTCTCTGGCCACCATGACTCGTGTACTATTCGGGGGCGGATGCGCGGTCGTCCTACACCCCACGCGACGCGTCAGGTGAGGGAGGGCGCGGGGCCGTGGGCGCGCTCGCGGGCGGTCTGGAGCAGGAACCGGGGGACGACGCGGCTGTAGCGGCGCCACAGGCGGCGGGGCTCCATCGCGAGGCGGAACGCCCACTCGAGCCCGGCCCGCTGGAGGACGGCCGGCGCCTGCCGCAGGAGGCCGGCGTGGAAGTCAAAGGCGGCGCCCACCCCGAGGCACACGGCCCCGACGCGCTCGGCGTGCTCGGCGCACCACCGCTCCTGCCGCGGGCACCCCAGCCCGACGAACACGACCCGTGCGCCCGAGTCTCGGAGGCGCTGGACGTCGGCCTCGTCCTCCTCGGGCGTGAGCGGGCGGAACGGCGGCGAGATGGCCTCGACGATCTGGAGCCCCGGCGCCTTCTGCGGGAGCCGCTGGCGCAGCCGCTGGAGGACCTCCGGCGACGAGCCGTAGAGGGCGACCGGGACGCCGTCCCACGCCGCGCGGCGCGCGACCGCCAGCATCGTGTCCGGCCCGTAGACGCGGTCCGGCTGGTCGCCGCCGCGGGCCCGCATCTCGCGCACGATGCTCATGCCGTCGGGCAGGTTGAGGTCGGCGCCGTTGAGCGCGTCGGCGAAGGCCGGGTCGTCGAGGGCCTCGACGACGCCGTGGGCGTTCGAGAAGCAGGCGTACCGGGCCTCCCCGGCGCGCGCCCACTCGAGGATCTGGTCGGCGGCCTGGCCGGTCGTGCGGGCGTCGAAGCGGACGCCGAGGATCGAGATGGCGGACATGGGGGCATCGGGGGACGGGTCGGGGCGGGCGAAAGGCGGTCCACACGCCGCCCGGCCGCCTCACCGGGCCGTCTGCGTCACGCCCCCTCCCCGCCTCGGGCGACTGAACGGCCCGACCGGGGGGATTCCCGGACCCGCCCCCAGTCCGGAACGGCGACCTGGGGGGCCGGTTGACGCCGGGCCCCTCCCGCCTCCCTCTCCCCCGCTGGCCCACGTCGTCTACGCCCTCTGCGGCCACGGCCGCGGCCACTCGTCGCGCGCGCGCGCCGTCGCCGAGGCCCTCCGCCCGCGCGGCCACCGCGTCACGTTCGCCGCCGACGCCCCGGCGGCCGACCGGCTGGCGGAGGCCGGCGCCGTGTACCGCGTGCCCGGCCTCCGCCAGGTGCTCCGCGGCAACCGGGTCCGGATGCTGGCGACGGCCCGGGCGAACCTCGACCTCACGTGGCGGAGCCCGGAGATCATCGCCGACGCCGCCCGCTGGCTGGAGCGCGTCGGCGCCGACGTCGTGGTCGCCGACCACGAGCCGTTCGTGGGCCGGGCGGCGACGCGCGTCGGGATCCCGGTCGTCGCCCTCAGCCACCAGCTCGTGCTGACGGAGGCCCGGCCGCGGACGCCGCTCCGCCACCGGCCCGCCGCGCTCGGGACGGCCCTCGGCATCGGCATCCTCGCGCCGCCGCGGCCGGACGCCCAGATCGTCCCGTCG
>CAXRFJ010000502.1:0-7945 GCA_964229475.1 Rubrivirga sp. | reverse complement strand
GGCCTCCTGGGCGCTGGCGGCGGCGGTGAGGAAGAGCGCGAGGAGTGCGAGGCGGCGCATGGGCGGGGGGCGAAAACGGGACGAGGCCGCATCACCCGGGTGACGCGGCCTCGTGACGTCGTAGCGTCGGAGCGAGCCGATTAGGCGTCGTTCTTCTTGTCCTGGACGTCGACGCGGATGTCCTGAGCGAGCTGCTTGAGCTCCTGCATGCCCTGGCGGACGCGGGTGCCGGCAGCCTTGTTGCCCTTCTCGTAGAACTTGTTGAAGTCGTCCTCCAGGGAAGCGACGTGATCCTGGAGCTTGCTGAACATGTTGGCCATGATGAGGCAGAGGGGTTGGGGAAATGGGGGTGCGGGCCAGCCGGCGACCGGCTTCTGGGGCCCGCCAGGGCGGTCAACATAGCCTCACGTGCCGGGACGATCAACTGCGAGACCCCCAAATTGAGCCGTATGGGCCGATTCGAAGAGACGGCGAAGCGGTCAACCTGTTGTCACTGTAGCGGATGGACCGCCCGGCTGGCGGAGCGTGACGCGGGGCCCGGCGCCAGCTCGGCCCGGAACCGCTACCGCCCGGGCCACCGAATCGGCGTCGGGGAAGGCGCCCGCGAGCGTCGCCACCGGCCCGCCGCCCTCGACCGACCGGGTGCTGAGGACCGCCAGCGGCACGCCGAGGGCGACCGCCAGCACGCCCGCCGCCTCGGCCGCGTCCGCCTCGACGGGCCCGTCCGCCCCGTCGACCAGCGCCGCCACCACGGCGACGACGCCCTGGCCGGCGAGCTCGCCCAGCCAACTCGCGCGGCCCGCGGCGAGCGCGCCGCCGTCGGCCTTGAGGAGGCCGCGGTCGGCGCCCATCACGCGGATGGCGGAGACGCCGGCCTCATTGAGCTCGTGGGCGATCTCGCGGTTGAGGTCGCGGATCGCCCGCTCGACCACCTCCCGGCCCTCGGCGTCCTCGGCCTCCCACACCCCGCCGCGCGCGCTCGGCACCCGGCCGATCGACTCGAGCGCCCGCTCGCCCCGTTCGCCGCTGCCGTGGACGAGGACGAGCCCGCCCGGCCGCGCGGCGAGGTCCTGAGCCAGGCCCGGCACGAAGAGCGGGTCGCCGAGGAAGTAAGGGTCGAGGTAGACGACGAGCATGCCGAGGTGGGGAGCGAGGGGACCGATCGGGAGGGCCAACGCCCTGCGGGCGGGCGGGCTCCGCCGCCCCTCGCCCCGCGACCGACCGGTCCGGAAAGTCCTGATCTGGATCCTCTACGGGCCGGTTTCACGAATCTCTGAAAACGGGAGCGGGCGCGCGGCGTGACGTCCGGCCCCTCACCACCCCCCGGTCCCATGAAGACCCTCTCCCTGGCGCTCCTCGCCCTCGCCCTCCCCCTCCTCACCGCCTGCGACTCGACCGAGGACGACGTCGAGGCCGAGCTCACGATCACCGAGGCCGTCGTGGCCGACGCCCAGCGGTCCACGCTGGAGGCGGCCGTGAGCGAGGCCGGGCTCGCCGACGACCGCGCCGGCGCCGGCCCGTTCACCGTCTTCGCGCCGACCGACGCCGCCTTCACGGCCCTCCTCGGCCAGCTCGGCGCCACGCCGGCCCAGCTGCTCGCGCGCGACGACCTCGGCGCCATCCTCCAGCTCCACGTGATCGCGGGCGCCGAGGTGTTCGCCGGCGACCTCGAGGCGGGCCAGACCGTCACCACGCTCAACGGCCAGACGCTCACCGTCGTCGCCGTCGGCAGCGGGTTCGGGCTCGACACCGAGGACGACGACGACGAGGCCGACGCCCTCATCACCGCGACGGACATCGAGGCCTCGAACGGCGTCGTCCACAAGATCGACGCGGTGCTCCTGCCGAACTAGCCGGTCGGTCTCGACGGTACCAGCGGGCGCGGCGTCTCCGGAGGCCGCGCCCGTTCCGTCTCCGCCCGCCTCGGCGCCGAGGCGCGCCGGACCGCGGGCGGTCCGAGGCCGAGACAGCCGATGCCGGAGCCACAGACCCGACGCGAAGGGCGGTCCAAGTTCTCCACACACCTTGCCCATGTCGGGCGCCCCCCGTGATCTTGGCGGCGGTCCCCCCTGCCCCGCCCGATGCCCGAGTTCTGCCACCTCCACTGTCACACGCAGTACTCGCTCCTCGACGGGGCCGCCCGGATCGACAAGCTCATCGGGCGCGCGGCGGAGCTGGGGCACCCGGCCGTCGCGATCACGGACCACGGGAATCTGTACGGCGTCCCGGAGTTCTACACGAAGGCTCAGAAGGCCGGCGTCCAGCCCGTCGTGGGCTGCGAGTTCTACGTCACGCCGACCGGGATGGACGACAAGTCCGACCGGACGCGGTACCACCAGGTCCTGCTGGCGAAGAACCACGAGGGCTACAAGAACCTCATCAAGCTCTCGTCGCTGAGCTACACCGACGGCTACTACTACAAGCCGCGGATCGACCGCGACACGCTGCGCGCCCACAGCGAGGGCCTCGTCGCGACGACGTGCTGCCTCCAGGGCGAGGTCCTGCAGGCGATCCTCAAGCAGGGCGAGGCCGAGGCGCGGAAGGTGTTCGAGGACTACCTCGACATCTTCGGGGACGACTACTACATCGAGGTCCAGGACCACGCGATCCCCGAGCAGCGGCAGTGCAACGCGGTCCTCATGCGGTGGGCCGAGGAGTACGGCGTGACCGTCGTCGCCACGAACGACGTCCACTACGTGGCGCAGGCCGACGCCGAGGCGCAGGACGTCCTGCTCTGCCTCCAGACGGGCAAGGACCTCCACGACCCGAACCGGATGCGGTTCGAGAACGACCAGTTCTTCCTCAAGTCGGCCGACGAGATGCGGACGGCGTTCGGGGCCGGGCTCCAGCAGGGCGTGTTCTCGAACGCCGCCGCCGTCGACGCCGCGCTCGATGCGAGCCGCGAGATCGCCGACAAGTGCCGGCTGGAGATCCCGATGGGCGACCTCCTCATGCCGCACTTCCCCATCCCGGAGGCGTTCCACAACGACGCGGGCGCCTACCTCCGGCACCTGACCTACGAGGGCGCGCGGCGGCGCTGGCCCGAGATCACCGAGGAGATCCGCGAGCGGCTCGACCTCGAGCTCGGCGTCATCAACTCGATGGGGTTCGACGGGTACTTCCTCATCGTGCAGGACTTCACGACGGCGGCGCGCGACCTCGGCGTGAGCGTCGGGCCGGGGCGGGGGTCGGCGGCGGGCTCGGCGGTGGCCTACTGCCTGGGCATCACGAACATCGACCCGCTCCACTACGACCTCCTCTTCGAGCGCTTCCTCAACCCGGAGCGCGTGTCGATGCCGGACATCGACATCGACTTCGACGACCGCGGGCGGGGCAAGGTGATCGACTACGTCGTCGAGAAGTACGGGCGCGAGTCGGTGTGCCAGATCGTGACGTTCGGGACGATGGGCTCGAAGAGCGTCATCCGCGACGTCTCGCGCGTCCTCGGCGTGCCGCTGCCCGAGGCCGACCGGATCGCCAAGCTGATCCCGGACGGCGTCAAGGTGTCGCTGGACCAGGCCAAGGACGAGGTCAAGGAGTTCGCCGAGCTGTACCAGCACCAGGACCCGCAGATCCGGAAGCTGATGCACTACGCGACGGTCCTCGAGGGGAGCGCGCGGCACACGGGCGTCCACGCGGCCGGCGTCATCATCGCGCCGGGCGACGTGAGCCAGTACGTCCCCGTCGCCATCCAGTAGGGCAAGGGCGGCGACGGCGACGCGGTCGTGACCCAGTACGACGGGAAGTACATCGAGGACTTCGGCCTCCTCAAGATGGACTTCCTGGGGCTGAAGACGCTCACGATCCTCGACGACGCGCTCGCGCTCATCAAGGAGAACCACGGCGTCGAGATCGACCTCGAGCAGGTCCCGCTCGACGACCCCGACACGTACAAGCTGTTCCAGAAGGGCGACACGGTCGCCATCTTCCAGTTCGAGTCGTCGGGCATGCGCGAGTGGATGCGCAAGCTGAAGCCGACGTCGCTCGACGACCTCATCGCGATGAACGCGCTCTACCGGCCGGGGCCGATGGACCTCATCCCGACCTACATCGCGCGGAAGCACGGGCAGGAGCCGGTCGAGTACCCGCACGAGATGCTGGCCGGCATCCTGGAGCCGACCTACGGCATCCCGGTGTACCAGGAGCAGGTCATGCAGATGGCCCAGGTCATGGGCGGCTACACGCTCGGCGGCGCCGACCTCCTCCGCCGCGCGATGGGCAAGAAGAAGATGGAGGAGATGGTCAAGCACCGGGCCATCTTCGCCGAGGGCGCCGCGAAAAAGGGCGTCGACGAGAAGAAGGCCAACGAGGTCTTCGACATGATGGAGAAGTTCGCGGGGTACGGCTTCAACAAGTCGCACTCGGCGGCCTACTCCGTCGTGGCCTACCACACGGCGTACCTCAAGGCGCACTACCCGGCCGAGTTCATGGCGGCCGTGCTGACGACGGAAATGGCGTCGTCGGACAAGCTGGCCATCGCGCTCGACGCGACGCGGGCGGCGGGCATCGAGATCCTGCCGCCGTGCGTGAACCGGAGCCAGGCCCACTTCACGGTCGAGCACGGG
Source organism: Rubrivirga sp. (assembly GCA_964229475.1). Classification (GTDB taxonomy): domain Bacteria; phylum Bacteroidota; class Rhodothermia; order Rhodothermales; family Rubricoccaceae; genus Rubrivirga. The sequence continues at coordinate 3,380 of CAXRFJ010000502.1, read as the reverse complement.
CGCGTCCGGTTCGGGCTGGCGGCCATCAAGGGCGTCGGCCACGGGGCCATCGACGCGATCGTCGAGGCCCGCGACGAGCACGGCGGGGCGTTCGACGACCTGTTCCACCTCGCCAAGGACCTCGACCTCCGGACGGTCGGCAAGAAGACGCTGGAGGCGCTCGCGGCGGCCGGCGCGTTCGACTGCTTCGAGGGCCACCGCCGGCAGTTCGTCGACGCCGTCGACCTCGCGTGGAGCTACGCCCAGAAGCACCAGGCCGACAAGGCGGCGGGCCAGTCGTCGCTGTTCGGCGCGGCCGACACCGTGGGCTCGTCGTTCGTCCCGGCCCTCCCCCACGCCGAGCCGTGGACGAAGGGCGAGACGCTCCGCTACGAGCGCGACCTCATGGGGTTCTACGTCTCGGGCCACCCGCTCGACGACTTCGCCGCCGAGGCCCGCGCCTTCGCCTCCGTCCGCCTCGGCGACACCGAGGGCGTGATGCACGAGAGCGACCAGACGGCCATCGGGATCGTGACGGAGGTCACGCGGCGGACGACCAAGAGCGGCCGGCCCATCGCGTTCGTGACCATCGAGGACACGACGGGCCAGGCGGAGGTCGTGTTGTTCGCGCAGGTCCTGGAGCGGTGCGGGCACATGCTCCGCGTCGACGAGGTGATGATGGTCAAGGGCAAGGCCGAGACCTCGCGCGGCGACCTCAAGCTGGTGGCCAAGGACGTCCTCCCGATGTGGCGCGTCCGCGAGCAGCTGGTCAAGGCGGTCACGCTGCGGATCGACGTGGACGAGGCGACCGAGGCCGACGTGGCCGCGCTCGCCGACCTCTGCCGCCAGCACCCGGGCGCGTGCAAGGTCTACTTCGAGGTGACGAGCCGGGCGATGCCCCGGCCGGTCCGCCTCCACGCGCGGACGGCAGTCGTGGACCTGACGCCGGACCTGATGAAGGGGCTGAGCCGGCGGTTCGGGGCGAACGCGCTGGTGCTCGAATCGGAGGGGTAGGCAAGGCGACGACGCAGACCGGCGACCGCCCGAACTCTTCCCGAGGCGGGCGGTCCCACGCTTCTGCTCCCCTCCCGCCATGTCCTCCTTCTCCCGCCTCGGTCTGCTCGTCGGCCTCCTCGCCGTCGCCGGGTGCGGCGACACGGCCCGCCTGAGCGTCGCCGCCGGCACCGGCCCCGACCCGACGCTCCCCCCGCCGTCCACGTCGCTCCTCCCCACCGTCGGCAGCGCCGACGCCGAGCCGTGGCCCGACGGCCGCCAGCCGACGCCCGCGCCGGGCCTGGAGGTCGCCGCCTTCGCGTCCGGCTTCGAGCACCCGCGCTGGCTCCACGTCCTCCCCAACGGCGACGTGCTCGTGGCCGAGTCGAACGCCCCGCCGAAGGCCGGCACGAACGGGCTCGTCGGCCGCGTCCGGCGGTGGTTCATGAAGAAGGCCGGCTCCGCGGGCCCCTCCGCGGACCGGATCTCGCTGCTCCGCGACACCGACGGCGACGGCGTCGCCGACGTCCGCTCGGCGCTCCTCCAGGGCCTCGCGTCCCCGTTCGGGATGGCGCTCGTCGGCGGCCAGCTCTACGTCGCCAACAGCGCGTCGCTCGTCCGCTTTCCGTACGCCGTCGGCGACACGGCGATCACGGCGCCGGCCGACACCGTCGCCCGCTTCCCCGCCGGGACCTACAACCAGCACTGGACGCGGAGCCTCCTCGCCTCGGCCGACGGGCGGACGCTGTGGGTCGGCGTCGGCTCGGCGAGCAACGTCGGCGAGCACGGGCTGGACGAGGAGGCCGGCCGCGCCGCGATCTGGGCCGTCGACGTGGCGACGGGCGACACGAGCCTCGTCGCGACCGGCCTCCGCAACCCCGTCGGCCTCGCCGGCGAGCCCACGACCGGCGCCCTGTGGACGGCCGTCAACGAGCGCGACGAGCTGGGCTCCGACCTCGTCCCCGACTACATGACGGCCGTGCGGCCCGGCGCCTTCTACGGCTGGCCGTGGAGCTACTTCGGCGACCACGTGGACACGCGCGTCGCACCCCGTCGCCCGGACCTCGTGGCCGAGGCCGTCGTCCCGGACTACGCGCTCGGCCCGCACACGGCGTCGCTCGGCCTCGCGTGGGTCGAGGCTGGCCAGGTCGCGCCCGAGGCGGGGATGGTCGTCGGCCAGCACGGCTCGTGGAATCGCCGGCCGAAGAGCGGCTACAAGGTCGTGTTCGTCCCGTTCGCGGACGGCGTGCCGTCCGGCCCCCCGCGCGACGTCCTCACCGGCTTCCTGTCGGCCGACGAGGAGGAAGCGTACGGCCGCCCCGTCGGCGTCGCGGTCGCGGCCGACGGCGCGTTGCTCGTGGCCGACGACGTGGGCGACGTGATCTGGCGCGTCTCGCGGGCGGACTGAGTCGGCGCGCGCGTCGGGGTCCCCTCCTCGGAGGAGAGGGGAGCTGGCCGGCGGGGGCGTCGCCGCGGTGGAGCGGATTCGATCGGCTTGCTGACCACCCCCTGTCCCCCTCCTCATGGGAGGAGGGGGGACTTCGTCGCCACCGCGGTCATCGGTCGCGGCGTCCTGGGTCTACCCTCGCCGTCGATCGCGTCGTGGCGGGGCCGGTGGAAGGCGGGTGAACGCGGTTCCGGCGGTGGGGGCGGCCGTAAACTCTACGCGACACACGCTTCGACTCCATGCGCCTCGGCCTCGCCCTCCTGTCCGTCCTCGCCCTCAGCCTCGCGCCGGCGGCCCAGCAGCAGCTCACGACGCCGCGCGTGAGCCCGCACGCGAGCGTGAGCCAGACGGTCGGCCTCACCGAGCTGACGGTCGAGTACCACCGCCCGGCCGTCAACGACCGGCGGATCTGGGGCGACCTCGTGCCCTACGGCGAGGTCTGGCGCGCGGGCGCCAACGAGAACACGGTCTTCGAGACCTCGACCGACGTCATGGTCGAGGGCGAGACGCTGCCGGCCGGCCGCTACGGCTTCCACACGATCCCGGGCGAGAGCGAGTGGACGGTCATCTTCTCGACCGTCTCCTCGGCCTGGGGCTCGTATTCCTACGACGCGTCCGAGGACGCGCTCCGCGTGACCGTCGCGCCCCGCCCCGGGCCGTTCACCGAGCGCCTCGGCTTCCGGTTCGACGCGCCCGACGAGACCTCGGCCACGCTCGTCCTCTCGTGGGACGCGCTCGAGGTGCCAGTCCGCCTCACCACCGACACGCCGGCCATCGTGCTGGCGAACATGGAGCGCGAGCTCCGGGGCGTCGCCGGGTTCTACTGGGAGGGCTGGGACCAGATCGCCCGCTACGCCCTCGACACGGGCCGCCGAACGGAGGACGCCCTCGCCTGGGCCCATCGCTCGCGCGAGGTCCGCCCGACGTTCGCCAACACGATGACCGTCGCCGACGCGCTCGA
>CAXRFJ010000501.1:0-2515 GCA_964229475.1 Rubrivirga sp. | reverse complement strand
CCCGACGACCGGGAGGCGCTCGCGCACGCCGAGGCGGAGACGGCCGCGCTCCAGGAGTTCGTGACGGAGGCGATGGGCGCGGCCGCGCCGGCCTTCAGCGGCCTCCTCCGCGAGATCCGCGAGCAGCTCCGCCGCCTGCCCAAGCCCGAGCCGCCGAAGGAGGACCCGCCCCCCGCCGCCGAGGCCCCGGCCGCGCCCGCCGCCGACGCGCCCGCGCCGCCCGCCGGCGCGCCGGCCCCGCCCGCCCCGGCCGCGCCGTCGGGCGGCGACGCCTCGTTCTCGACGGCCAAAGACGCGGGGATCGTGGTGATGAAGGTGGCCCAGTTCTTCCGCGAGGAGGACCCCTACGACGCCGTCGCGTTCGGGCTCGTCCGCGCCATCCGGTGGAACGCCATCGCGGGGCCGCCGCCGACGGGCAAGATCCCGCCGCCGCCGAAGCCGCGCCGCGACGCCCTCGCGGGCATGCTCACGGCCGGCAACCACGCCGTGCTCGTGCGCGAGGCCGAGGCGTCGTTCCAGCAGAGCCCGTTCCACTTCTGGCTCGACCTCCAGCGGCTCGTGGCCGGCGCGCTCAAGGCGCTCGGCGCGCCCGCCGCCGCGGCCCACGCGACGGTCGTCGACGCGACGGCGTCGCTCGTCCGGCGGATCCCGTCGCTCCCGACCGTGACGTTCCAGGACGGCACGCCCTTCGCCGATCCGCTGACGGCCGCGTGGCTGGAGGAGATCGCCGCGCCCGCGGCGGGCGGCGGGGGCGGGGCCGCCGTCGACAGCGCCTCGGCCGACGCCATCCGCGAGGCCCGCGAGACGGCCTCGGGCGGCGACGTCCCGGGCGCCGTGGCCGCGCTCATGGCCGGCGCCGGCAACCCGCGCGACCGGTTCGAGCGGGGCGTCGCCGCGGCCGAGATGTGCCTCGGCGCCGGCCGCCCCGACGTCGCGCTCGCGCTGCTCGACGACGCCGACGAGGCCGTCCGCGCCCCCCGCCTCGACGTGTGGGACCCCGACGCGGCGGCCTCCGCGCTCCGCCTGCTCCACACCTGCTGCGTCGCGCTCCGCGGCTCCGCCGGTAGCCCCCAGCGCAAGACGGACCTCTCGGACCGGGCCGACGAGGCGTTCGCCCGGCTGGCGCGGCTCGACCCGGCCCTCGCCATGCGCAGCACGCCGCCCCCGAAGCCCTGACCCCCTCCGCCTCGGCGTCGCGACCGAGGCGGGGCTATCCGTCGCTCCGGCCGCCCTGGACCTGGAAGCGAACCACGATCCGATCGACCTCCTCGATGAGCGCGGGGGGCGGGTAGGTCGAGAACAGCTCGGGCACCTCCGACGACGCCTCGGCGGCGAGCGCGTCGGCCAGCGCCGCTTCGCTGAACGCATAGACCGCCACCGAGGGGCCGAACATGGCGCCCTCCTGGTCGCGAACGCTCGCGGAGACAAAGGGGTCGTCCCACCGACTCGCGGTGAGCACCCCGCCGCGCCCCGGCGGCCACGCCTCAAAGCTCTCGCCCAGGCAGGCCGCGACCGCCTCCGCCACCGTCACCACGAGGGCCGTCGCTGCCGCATTCGGGTCCGGTCCGGCGTCGATGGCCAGCGCGGGGAGGGTCACGCTGTAGTCGTTGGACAGGTCGCCGCCCATCGACTCGTAGACCAGGCGGACGTCGGTGCCGCCGAGCGGGTTGACGAGCGGCGTGCGGACGATGACCTCACGCTCCGCGTCGCGGGCGGAGGACATCGTCTCCGCTTCGAGGCTGGCGAATCCGTCGGCCGCGAGCGCGTAGAGCTCCGCGACCGGCTCGCAGGGGGGAGCCGAGGGGGCGGTCCACGACGCCTGGGCGTAGGCGAGGGACGGCGTGAGGAGGGCGAGGAGCAGGAGGCGCATGCGGAGCGGGGTTTAGCGGAGAATCGCTCTCCTAATCCCCTCTCGCCTATCCCCTGACCCGGGGAGGCCCGTCGTCGCTTCGGCCCCGTCCCGAGGCGAGCCGGACTCGCCGGGAAGCCAGCGGCTCAGCCCGTCGACGCCCGGAGCACGTCGCGGGCCGTCAGGATGCCGGCGAGCGCGCCGTCCTCGTCCACGACCAGGACGCTCGACACTTCGGCCTCGACCATCTGGCGAGACGCCTCCGCCAGCGAGGCGCCGCGGCCGACCGTCCGGAGGTCCGGGGTCATGAGGTCGACGGCCGTCCGCGCGAGCGTGTCGACGTCGCGGGCCGTCTCGCCCGGCGTGTCGAGGAACGGGCTGACGGCGGCGAGCACGTCGCGGTCGGAGACGACGCCGACGGGCCGGCCGTCCGCGACGACGGGGACGTGGTGGAACCGGTAGCGCCGGAACAGCGCGCGGATCTCGATGAGGCCCGCCCCGGGGGCGACGGCGACGGGGTTCGGCGTCATCCAGTCGGCGACGGTCGGGGCGGCGGTGGCGGGGAGCGTGGTCATCGGGCGGGGGCGGACGTGGGGAGGCGGCCCAGGCCGGGCCGCGACTGGCGGACCTCGATGGGGTCCGGCGGGGCGGACGTGGGGGAGGCGG
>CAXRFJ010000500.1:0-8192 GCA_964229475.1 Rubrivirga sp. | reverse complement strand
TCCGTCCCGTTGTAGCCGACGCGCCAGATCCGGCGCGAGCCGTCGACCCAGTACACGTCCTGCGCGACCGGGTCGACGGCCAGCCCACCGCGCGGGGTCGTCTCGGCGAGCTGGCGGACGTCGCCACCGTCGAACGACGCGCTGGAGACCGACGACTCGTTGAAGTCGGACCAGAACACGCGCCCGGCCGCAGCGTCGACGGCGACGCCCACTGGGAAGCTCACGCCGCCGAACAGCGTCGCCGGGTCCGCCCCGTCGAGCGCCGACCGCCGGACGATGCTCGCGCCCAGCGCGAGGAGCACGTCGGCCTCGGGGGACAGGGCGAAGCCGGACGGCTGGAAGCCGCTTGCGAGCGTCTGCCGCCCGGACCCGTCGAGCGCGGCCCGCTCGACGGCGTCGCGCGTGCTCCAGTAGAGGTGCCCGCCCGCCGGCTCGAGCGTGAGACCGTTGACGAACGAGTCGACGGTGAGCAGGTCCTCGGCGTTCGCTCCGTCGAGGTCGCCCCGTCGGAGGACCCGGCCGACGCCCGCCGTCTCTTGCCAGTACAGCATCCCGGCCGCGCCGTCGACCACGACGCAGCCCGAGGACGTGAGGTCGACCGTCTCGAACCCGGTCCCGTCGTAGCCCACGCGGCGCGGCTCGCGGCTCGCGAAGTCGAGCCAGTAGACCTGGCGGTGGACGGGGTCGAGCGCCGTGCAGGTCGGGGCCTCCCCCGCGGCCGGCGTGTGGAGCGTCCGGACGTCGGACCCGTCGAGCTCGGAGAGGACGTAGGCGCCGGAGGCCACGTCGCGCCAGACGAGGACGCCGTTCTCGAGGTCGATCCGGAACGGCGAGGCGCCGGTCGCGACCGTCTCCGCGTTCGCCCCGTCGAGGTCCGAGCGGCGGATCCGGTCGTCGCGGTCGAGCCAGTAGAGCGTCCGCGCGCCCGGGTCGAGGAGGAGCATCCGGACGTCGGTCGGCCCGAGCGGCTCGAGGGCGGAGCCGTCGAGGCGGGCGCGGCGGAGGACGCCGTCGCCGTCGCGCCCGTAGACCCGGCCGCCCACGGGGTCGAGGACGACGGCCGTGAACGGCACGGGGCCGACGACGAGCGAGGCCCGGGAGCCGTCGGCGTCGGCGCGGTAGACGCCGGGCGCGGCGTCGCTGAACGGGGACTCCGCCCAGAACAGCGGCTGCCCGCTGGCGGGGACGGCGAGGAGGGCCGCGAGAGCGGCGGCGACGGACCAGGAGAGCGCCATGGATTCGGAGGAGGACACCCGTATAGCGTCGTCGCACGCGCGACCGGCTCACGCGCCCTGAATCCACTCGCCGCCCAAGGGACGGCGAGGCCCCGCTCTTCCCACCACAGACGAGCGGGGCCTCGACGGCTCTCCGAATCGTGAGAGCAGAGGGCCCGCGGCCGAAGCCGCCGACCCTCGATACGTACCGTCCCACTCGTCAATACGAGAAACCGGCGCGCCGCATGTCACGCCGCGCGACAAAAAAGCTCGGCGGCCGTCCGGGCGCCCCGGGGTCGGGAGTCGGCCGTCCGGTCCTATCATGCCCCCGCACATGTCCCGACCCGTGGCCCACGACGTCACCCGGCTCCTGGCTCAGGCCCGCGAGGGCGACCAGCGCGCGCTCGACCGCGTGCTGCCGCTCGTCTACGAGGAGGTCCGGCGGCTGGCGCGGAGCCAGCGCTACCGCAACGGCGCGAGCGAGACGCTCAACACGACGGCGCTCGTCCACGAGGCGTACGAGAAGCTGGCCCACCACGACGGCGACTACGCCGACCGCCAGCACTTTTTCCGCGTCGCCGCGCGGGCCATCCGCCAGGTCCTCGTCGACGCCGCGCGCGCGCGGAAGGCGGAGAAGCGGGGCGGCGGGGCGCCCGACGTCCCGCTCGACGGGGTCGCCGTCGCGAGCCCGGCCCGCGACGACGAGGCGCTCGCGCTCGACGAGGCGCTCGACCGGCTCGTCGCGCTCGACGAGCGGCAGGCCCAGATCGTCGAGCTCCGCTACTTCGTCGGGCTGACGGTCCCCGAGACGGCCGAGGCGATGGGCCTCTCGCCGGCGACGGTCAAGCGCGACTGGGCCGCCGCGCGGGCGGGGCTCTACCGCGAGAGGCAGCGGGCCCGCGCCGCGGGCGAGACGGCGTAACGCTTTCCCGCCCCGGCTCCGCCCGCCTCAGCGGGCCGGCGGACGCGGCCGGCCGGATGAGCCGGATCCACGCGAAACCCCGCTTGTCCGGGCGACGCCCCGCCCGCCGTGCCCACCGACCCCGACCTCCACCGCCGCGCCGCCGACCTCTTCGCCGACGCCCTCGACCGGGAGCCGGACGACCGCGAGGCGCTCTTCGGGGACCCCGCGCTCGACCCGCTGGTCGTGGCCGAGGCCCGCTCGCTCCTCGCCGCACACGACGCCGCGGGCGACGCCATCGCCCCGCCCAACGCCTGACCCGCTCACGGATCGGGGGGCGCCCGCTATCCTCCGCTCCACCGGCTCACCCCGCTTCTGCCCTCCTCGACCGAGTTCCACCGCCGCGCCGCCGACCTCTTCGCCGACGCCCTCGACCACGCGGACCCCGAGGCCTTCCTCGCCGCGGCCTGCGACGACGACGCGCTCCGGGTCGAGGTCCGCGAGCTGCTGGCGGCCCACGCGACGGCCGGCGACGCGCTCACGCCGCCCGAGGCCGGGCTGGCGGACGCGCTCGTCGGCCGCGAGGTCGGGCCGTGGCGGATCGACGCGGTCCTGGGCGAGGGCGGGATGGGGACGGTCTACCAGGCCCACCGCGTCGACGGGGCGTACCGGCGGGAGGTCGCGCTCAAGATGCTCCGGCCGGGCGTGCCCGGCGCCGCCGTCCTCCGGCGGTTCCTCGCCGAGCGCGACGTGCTGGCCCGGCTCGAACACCCCGGCATCGGCCGGCTCTACGACGCGGGCGTCGACGCCGAGGGCCGGCCGTTCCTGGCGATGGAGCTCGTCCGCGGCGCGCCGGTCACGGCGTGGGCGGAGGGCGCCGGCGTCGAGGACCGGCTCGGCGTGTTCGTCCAGGTCTGCGACGCCGTCGCGTTCGCGCACCGGAACCTCGTGGTCCACCGCGACCTCAAGCCGTCGAACCTGCTCGTGACCGAGGCCGGCGGCCGGGCGCGCGCCGTCGTCCTCGACTTCGGGATCGCCAAGTTGCTGGACGCACCCGACGCCGAGGCCACGCGGACGGGCGCCGGCCCGCTCACGCCGGCCTACGCCGCGCCCGAGCAGGTCGGCGGCGGGGCCGTCACGACGGCGACGGACGTCTACGCGCTCGGCGTCGTGCTCTACGAGGTGCTGGCCGGGCGCCGCCCGTACGACGTCGCCGGCGCCAGCCCGACCGAGCTCGAGCGGACGCTCACGACCCAGCCGGCCCGGCCGAGCGCGGTCGTCGGCGAGGGGGCGCGGGCCCGCCGGCTCCGCGGCGACCTCGACACGATCGTGCTCAAGGCGATGGCGCCCGAGCCCGAGCGGCGCTACGCCACCGCCAGCGCCCTCGCCGACGACCTCCGCCGGCACCTCACCGGCGAGCCCGTCGCCGCCCGCCCGCCGACGGCGCGGTACCACGTGGGGAGGTTCGTCCGGCGCCACCGCGTCGGGGTGGGCGTCGCCGCGGCGGCCGTGGGCCTGCTGGCCGTCGTGATCGCGGCGTACACACTCCGGCTGCGCGCCGAGCGCGACCGGGCCGAGGCCCGGTTCGAGATCGCCCGCGAGGCCGCCCGCGCCATGCTCTACGACGTCCACGACGCCGTGGCGGGGCTGCCGGGCGCCACGCCGGCCCGCGCCGTCCTCGTCGACCGCGCCCGGGCCTACCTCGACGCCCTCTCGGCCCAGGCCGCCGACGACCCCGCCCTCCGGATCGACCTCGCGGGCGCCTACCGCCGCGTCGGCGACGTCGAGGGGAGCCCGATCAACAACAACCTGGGGCGGACGGCCGAGGCGCGGGCGAGCTATCTCCGCGGCCTCGGCCTCATCCGGGGGCTCCCGCCGGACCTCCCCGACTCGCTGGCGGCGGCGGCGGCCTCGACCGAGGGCCAGCTGTGGAAGGGGCTGGGCGCCGTCGTCGCCCACACCTCCACCCCCGACTCGGCGATCGCCCACCTCCGTCGCTCCATCGACGCGTTCGGCCACGCGGCCCGGCTCGCCCCCCACGCCCCCGCCCACCGGACCGAGCTCGCCGCGGCCCACATCAACCTCGGCGACCACCTCGGGCACCCGTACTTCCCGAACGCCGAGCAGCCCGACTCCGCGCTCGCCCACTACGCGCGGGCACGGGCCCTCATCGAGTCGATCCCCGAGGCCGACCGGTCGCTCTTCGCGCTCCGCCTCGACGGGATCACCTACGAGCGCGAGGGGAACCTCTTCCGCTCCCGGGGCGACCTCGACGCGGCCGTCGCGCCGCTCCGGCGCTCCAACGAGCTCCGCCAGCGCATCGCCGCCCGGCCCGACGCCGACGCCGAGGCCATCCGCGACGCGGGGATCGGGAGCGAGGCGCTCGGGCTCCTCGCCATCGAGCGGGGCCGGCTCGCCGAGGCCGAGCGGTCGCTCCAGGCCGCCCAGGCGGTCTACCAGCGCCTCGCCGACGCCGACCCCCGGAGCGCCAACGCCCGCCAGACGCTCGCCTTCGGCCACCTCAACCTCGCGCGGCTCTACGGCGACCCCGGCGCCCCCAACCTCGGGCGCCTCGCGGAGGCCCGCCGCCACGCCGCCGCGGGCGCCCGCCTCTTCCGCGCGCTCGCCGAGGCGGACCCGGACAACGGCCGCCTCGGGTCGCTCGCCGACGAGGCCGAGGCGACCCGCGACGGGATCCGCTAGCCGGCCCCGCGGACCCGGGCGGGGCCGGGCGGAGTACGGCCGAGACGCCCCTCCCCTGCCATGCCCCTCCCGCTCCTCCTCTCCGCCCTCGTGCCCCCCGGTGGCACCGCCGCCTCTGGCAGCGGCTCGATCACGCTGCTCGTCGTCTTCGTCGTGCTCGCCATCGGCGTGTCGTTCCTGTGCTCGGTGATGGAGGCCGTGCTCCTCAGCGTGACGCCGGCCTACGTCGGGGCCAAGGAGGAGACCGCCCCGGCCACGGCCGCCCGGCTCAAGGCGCTCAAGGCCGACGTCGACCGCCCGCTCTCGGCCATCCTCACGCTCAACACGTTCGCCCACACCGTCGGCGCGACGGGCGCCGGCGCCCAGGCCGCCGCCATCTGGGGCGGCCAGAACGTGTGGATCTTCACGGCCGTCGGCCTCTTCTCGTTCGTGCTCACGCTCGGGATCCTCGTGCTCTCCGAGCTCATCCCCAAGACGCTCGGGGCCGTCTACTGGCGCGGCCTCGCCCCGCTCACCGCCCGCGTGCTCTCCGGGACCGTCTGGCTGCTCAAGTGGACCGGCCTGATCTGGATGTCGCAGATGATCACGAAGCTCATCGCGCGCGGCGAGAAGGAGGGCGCCGTGAGCCGCGACGAGCTCGCCGCGCTCGCCCAGATCGGGACCGAGGAGGGCGTCTTCGACGAGTCCGAGGGCCGGATCCTCCGGAGCCTGTTCCGCTTCAAGGAGCTCAAGGCCAAGGACGTCATGACACCGCGGACGGTCCTCGTGGCCTACCCCGAGGCCACGCCGCTCCGCGAGATCGCCGAGGACGGGCAGCCGTTCTCGCGGCTCCCGCTCTACGAGGGCTCGCGCGACCACGTGACCGGCTTCGTCCTCCGCGACGACGTGCTGGCCGCCGTCGCCGACGGCCGCGGCGACGAGCCGGCCCGCGTCTGCGCCCGCGAGCTCCTCACCGTCCCCGACTCGCTCCCGCTCCCCGAGGTGTTCGACCGGTTGCTCGAGCGCCGCGAGCACCTCGCGCTCGTCGTCGGCGAGTACGGCGGGACGGCCGGCGTGGTCTCGGTCGAGGACGTCGTCGAGACGCTCCTCGGGACCGAGATCGTCGACGAGGTCGACGCCGAGCACGACATGCAGGCCGCCGCGCGGCGCCAGTGGGAGGACCGGGCCCGCCGCCTCGGGCTCGTCGAGGGCGACCCCGGCGAGGCGCTCGACGCCATCGACCAGGCCGCCCGCGAGCGCGAGGCCGCCGTCCGCCACGGCATCACGGGCGGGGAGCCGCCCGCCGTCACCGGCGGCGACGCGGCCGACGACGGCGCCGAGGCCGGCGGGACGCCCTAGCGGCTCACGCCACGCGGAACTCCTGCCAGCCGCTGTCGGGGTCGTTCCCTTTCATGTCGACCGACGCGTAGGCGCTCCACTCGAACGCGGCGTTCCGCCCCTCGATCGTCGGCGGCGCGTGCGTGGGGAGGTCGACGACGGCCTCGAACGTGTGGCTGGAGTTCGCCTCGAGCCGCGTCGCGGGCGACGCGATCACCTCGCGGTCGAAGAGCGTCGTCGTCGCCGTCGCGTCGCTCGTCGACTGGCGCTGCGCGCCGTTGGCGCCGGCCGGGCCGTGCGCGGGCCGCGTCGTCGTCTTCGCGTTCGGCACGCGGACCTGCTCCTGGCAGCGGACCTTCACGGCCACCTTCGTCACGTCGATGCCCTCGTCGCGGACCTGGACGTGGACCTTGAGGTGGAGCGGCTCGCCGCGCACGCCGTCTTCGACGTCGAGCGTGACGTCGGCCCAGGAGCCGGTGAGGTTGCGCGTGAGGTTGGAGAAGAAGCCCATGGAAACGAGGGGGATGCGTGGCAAGAAACGGCGGAGCGGCCGAACCGCTGTCCTCTCATGCGCGGGCGCCGCGTGCCCGGGGTCACGGGACCGCCACACGGCCGCCGGAGTAGCTTCCGCGCCCCTCCCCGCCCCGATGCGCCGACTCGAAGACGTCGCCGACGCGGCCCTCCGCGTGTTCGACCGCCCGCCGCTGCCCGCCCCCGAGGCGATCCGCGACGTGTACCTCATCGGGATCTGCGGGAAGGGGATGGGCGCCCTCGCCGAGCTGCTCGCCGAGGCCGGCTACCGGGTCCGCGGGAGCGACGAGGCGGCCTACCCGCCCATGTCGACGCGCCTCGCGGCGGCCGGCATCCCGGTCCTCGAGGGCTACGACCCCGCCCACCTCGACGGGCCCGCCGGCCCGCCCGACCTCGTCGTCGTGGGCAACGCGTGCACGCCGACGCACCCCGAGGCGGCCGCGGCCCGCGAGCGCGGGCTGACGCAGGCCTCGCTGCCGGAGACGCTCGCGCACCTGTTCCTCCAGCGCCGCCAGCCGGCCGTCGTCGCCGGCACGCACGGGAAGACGACGACGACCGGGATGCTCACGCACGTCCTCCGGCACGCCGGGCTCGACCCCGGCTTCCTCGTCGGCGGCGTGATGGTGGGCGACGAGCGCACGGCCGGCCTCGGCGACGGGCCCGTCTTCGCCGTCGAGGGCGACGAGTACGACGCGGCCTACTTCGACAAGCGGCCCAAGATGATCCTCTACCGGCCGCACCGGGCGATCGTCACGAGCCTCGAGTTCGACCACGCCGACATCTACGCCGACTGGGCCGAGTACAAGCGGGCCTTCCACGCCTTCGCCGCGCTCCCCCCGCCCGACGGCCTCCTCCTGCTCAACGGCGAGGACCGCGAGGTCCGCAAGCTGGCGAAGCGGACGTGGGCCCGCGTGCGGCTCTACGGCGAGGCGGGCGCCGAGCCGGAGGGCGTCACGGTCCACGTCGCCGCGCGCGGCCTGACGCCGGTCGAGGGCGGGCAGACGTTCACGCTCGTCCTCCACGGCGCGCCCGTCGCCGACGTCCGCCTCCCGCTCGGCGGGCGCTACAACGCGCTCAACGCGCTCGCCGTCGCCGCCGTCGCGCTCGACGCCGGCGCCACGCCCGCCCAGGTCGCCGCCGGCCTCGGCACGTTCCGCGGGATGCAGCGCCGCCAGGAGGTCGTGGCGGACACCGGTGGCGTGCTCGTCGTCGACGACTTCGCGCACCACCCGACGGCCGTCGAGGCCACGATCCGGGGCGTCCGCGAGCGGTGGCCGGGGCGGCGCGTCGTGGCCGTGTTCGAGCCGCGGTCGAACTCGTCGCGCCGCGCGGCCTTCCAAGATCCCTACGCCCGCTCCCTCGCGACTGCCGACGCCCTCTTCCTCTCGACGCCCCCGCTCCGCCACAACGACGACCCCGCCGACTTCCTCGACGCCGAGACCGTCGCCGCGGCCGTCCGCCAGTCGGGCACGCCGGCCGCGGCCTACGCGTCGGCCGACGCGCTCCTCCCGGACCTCGTCGAGAGC
>CAXRFJ010000499.1:0-2214 GCA_964229475.1 Rubrivirga sp. | reverse complement strand
CCGGAGCGCCTTCTCCTTGATCTGGCGGACGCGCTCGCGCGTCAGCCCGAACCGCTGGCCGACCTCGACGAGCGTGAGCGGCTGCTCGTGCCCGATCCCGAAGTAGAGCCGCGTGATCTCGGCCTCGCGCGGGTGGAGCGTCGCGAGCGCCCGCTCGATGTCGATGTTGAGGCTCTCGTTGGTGAGGTCCTCGTCGGGCTGCTCGTAGTTGTCGTCGGCGAGGACGTCGAGGAGGCTGTTCCCGTCGTCGTCGTCGAAGGGCGCGTCCATCGAGAGGCTGTGGCGCGAGTGCTGGAGGCCCTCGACGACCTTCTCCTCCTTGAGGTCGAGCTCCTGGGCGATCTCGTCGGGCGTGGGCTGGCGGCCGAGCTGCTGGGCGAGCCGGGCCGACGCCTTCCGCATCTTCGACAGCGTGCCGACGCGGTTGAGCGGGAGCCGGACCGTCCGGACCTGGTCGGACAGCGCCTTCAGGATCGACTGGCGGACCCACCAGACGGCGTACGAGATGAACTTGAACCCGCGCGTCTCGTCGAACCGCTGGGCCGCCTTCACGAGGCCGTAGTTGCCCTCCGAGATGAGGTCGGCGAGCGAGAGGCCCTGGCCCTGGTACTTCTTGGCGACCGAGACCACGAACCGGAGGTTCGCGCGGACCAGCTGGTGGAGCGCGAGCTGGTCGCCCTGCTTGATCTTCTGGGCGAGCTCGACCTCCTGGTCGGGCGTCAGGAGCGGGACCTGCCCGATCTCCTGGAGATACTGGTCCAGCATCCGCTGACTGCGGGGGACGTACATCGGCGGTTCGTGGGTTAGCGTGACAAAGGTGGCGGGGCCCTCCGTGCCTGGGCGGCCCTCCTGGGCGCAGGCACAAGCGCGCAAGGTAGGGAAAGTCCCCGGCGCGGTCTGGGCGAACCCCCGTCCTATCGGCTCTCTGTACCGGAGTTCCTTAACACTTCGGTTTTCGTGCCGCCTCCGCGTGGGCTTCGTCGGCGCTAAAGCGGGCCGGCCCCAAACCGGCCGATAGGCAGCCGGTGGCGAGGCGGACGGGGACGAAAAGAACGGACCGCTGCCCCGACCAGTCTCAGGCCAGCGCCGTTTCACGGGCTCTCAGTGGGCGCGGGGGGAACGCGTCCGTGACAGGGCCCCCGACTGGCGGCGTCAGCCGCCCGACCGGCCGGACGCGGCGGCCCGGCCGGCCTCGATGGCCCGGCGGAGGTCGTCCCAGAGGTCGTCGGGATCTTCCAGCCCCACCGAGACGCGGACGAGCCCGGCCGTGATGCCGCCCTTCGCGCGGGCCTCGCCGGTCGAGACGCGCTGCGTGAGCCCGGCCGGGTGCTGGACGAGCGTGTCGGTTGAGCCCAGGCTGACGGCCGGCGTCGCGAGGCGGAGCGACTGGAGGAGCCCGTCGGCGGCCGCGAAGGCGCCCGGCCCGTCGGGCTCGCCGTCCGGCCCGAGCACCTCGAACGACAGCATCGGCCCGGGCCCGCTCATCTGCGTACCCACGAGCCCGCGCGGGTCGCGCCCCGCCACGCTCGGGTGGTAGACGGCCCCGACGCCGCCGTGCCCGACGAGGTGCGCCGCGAGCGCGGTCGCGGTTTCCTCCGAGCGCCGGACGCGGAGCGGGAGCGTCGCGAGGCCGCGGTGCAGCAGGTACGCCGCCAGCGGGTGGAGCACGGCGCCCGTCAGGATCCGGACCTGCCGCAGCCGTGCCGCCCACGCCTCCGACCCGGACACGACGCCCGCCAGCACGTCGCCGTGCCCCCCGAGGAACTTGGTCGCGGAGTGCATGACGAGGGCCGCGCCCTGCTCGATCGGCCGCTGGAGGACCGGCGTCCCGAACGTGGCGTCGACGAAGACGGGCACGTCGCCGGCCGCCTCCACGACGCCGGCCACGTCCACGAGGTCGAGCGTGGGGTTGACGGGCGTCTCGACCATCACGAGGCCCGTGTCGGGGCGGACCGCGTCGGCCACGCCGGCCTCGTCGGTCCACGTGACCTCCAGCCCGAGGAGGCCGGACGTCAGGAGCCGGTCCGTCGTCCCGTAGATCGGCCGGACGCCGACGACGTGGCGCCTGTCGTCGGTCCGCGCCGCGAGGACGGCGGCCGTGATGGCGGCCATCCCGGAGGCGAACGCGACGGACGCCTCGGCGCCCTCGATCTGGGCCATCCCCTCCTCGAAGCGCGCCACGGTCGGGCTGTGGAGCCGCGAGTAGATGGCCCC
>CAXRFJ010000498.1:0-3365 GCA_964229475.1 Rubrivirga sp. | reverse complement strand
CTCGTACGCCGGCCGCGCCGGCAAGGGCACCGACGTGCCGATGTACCCGCCGCTCGTCGTCCCGAACCGCATCCTCCACGGCCTCGCCGGGGTCAACGACGGCATCGTGACGACGGCGTCGGCGTGGTGGGGCGAGCGCCTCGGCACGCTCGACGCGGACCACGCCCGCCAGATCGGCCTCCGCTGGACGGCCTCGCCGGCCTACGACTCGCTCGCCTTTTTCGAGGCCCACGGCGACGCCCTCCGCGCGCGCGGGCTGTAACGGGCGCCAGGTGGCAGGTGGCAGGTGGCAGGTGGCAAGGTGCCCCTGGCGGAGGGCGTCCGCCGGTCGGACGCCGACGGGCCGACGTGGAACCATTCCACGGCCGCCCCTCCTCCCCATCCCCCATCCCCCATCCCCCGCCGAACGGCCTACCTTCCGGCATGGAGCCCACGCCGAGCCTCCCCTACGTCGCCCCCGAGCTGCTCACGGCGCTGACCGACGCGGCCGGGCGGCGGCTCGACTGCAACGAGGCCTGGCGCGACGTCTTCGGCGACGACGGGCTGTGGGGGCGGCTCCCGGTCGAGGACGCGCGGTTCGCGCAGGAGCACACCGTCGAGGCCTCGCGCGGCGGGGCGGTCACGAACGAGGTGTTCCTCGTCGAGGGCGGGCTCGGCGACGGCCCGCTGCCCATCCTGCTCCACTTCCACCCGATCCGCCTGCCGGGCACGGAGCCCGGGCGCTACCCCGTCTCGCTCCACGGCGAGGTCATGCGGGAGCCGGCGAGCTGGGCGGCCGAGCAGACGCGGCGGCGGCGGATGGAGATGCTCGGCCGCATGACGATGGGCGTGGCCCACGACTTCAACAACCTCCTGACGGCCGTCATCGGGCACGCCGAGCTGCTCCGCTCCGACCTCCTCCGCCTCGGGGCCGACGGCGAGACGCACGGCCACCTCAAGGCGCTCGAGCAGGCCGCCGGCGACGGCGCCGCGCTCGTCCGCAAGATCCAGCAGTACATCCGCAACGAGAAGCAGGAGCGGGCGGTCCCGGTCGCGCTCCACGCCATCGTCGAGGAGGTCCTCACGCTCACGCGGCCGTACTGGCACAACGAGCCGCGGCGGCAGGGCATCGCCATCCGCGTCGACACCGCGCTCCGCCCGGTCCCGGCCATCCTCGGCACGCCGACCGAGCTCCGGGAGGTCCTCGTCAACCTCGTGCTCAATGCGGTCCAGGCGATGCCGGCCGGCGGGACGCTCACGCTCGCCACGACGCGCCGCGAGCGGGCCGCCGTCGTCGAGATCGGCGACACGGGCGTGGGGATGACCGAGAACGTGAAGCGCCGCGTGTTCGAGCCGCTCTTCACCACGAAGGGCTCCGGCGGCTCGGGCATGGGCCTGACGATGAGCCAGGGGATCGTGACCGAGCACAACGGGCGGATCGAGATCGAGAGCGAGCCCGGGCGCGGGACGCTCTTCCGCCTCGTGTTCCCGTTCTCGACCGGCTCGCCGGCGCCGGAGACCGAGGCGCCGGCCGCGACGCAGGGCGCCGCCCCGCCGGGCGTCCGCCTCCTCGTGGTCGACGACGAGCCGATGGTCCGGACGGTCACGTCGAAGCTCCTCCGCCTCCGCGGCCACGAGGTGACGGAGGTCGACGGCGGCCCCGCCGCCCTCGCGGCGCTCTCGAACGGGACGGTCGTTGACGCCGTCGTCACGGACCTCTCGATGCCGGACATGAGCGGGCGCGAGCTCGCCGCCGCCATCCGCTCGCGCCACCCGGGCCTCCCGGTCCTCCTCCTCACCGGCGACACCGACGCCGAGGCCGACGGGGCCGACGTGGCGCGCGTGGTCAAGAAGCCGTTCCAGCTCGACGTGCTCGACGCGGCCGTGCGCGAGGTGGCGGCCGGCGCCTGACCCGCCTCGACGCCGAGTCGGCGAGCGGCGTCAGGACCAGCGGCGCGCCATGAGGCTCTTGCCGGCCCCCAACTCCGGCTCGTCGGGCGGCGTGAGGTTGTAGAACGCGACGAGCGCCTCGAACAGCTCCGGGTGGTGATTCCGGAGCCGGGCGGGCCGCTCGAAAAACTGCTCCGTGGCGACGGCGAACAGCTCGGCCGGCGCGCTCGCGGCGTACGACCGGAGGACGCCCTGCCCCCGCTCCGCGCGGCGCATCTCCTTGCGCATGAGCGTCGTCCAGGCCTCGGCCGAGCGCGGGTCCAGGAAGCTCGGGACGCCGTCGGCCTCCCAGCCCTCGAAGTCGAACACGTGGGCGAGCTCGTGGAGCACCACGTTGTGGCCGTCCTCGTAGGCCCAGCCGTCCTCGACGGCCCGCGTCGACAGGACGATCGGGCCCTGGTGGTGGACCATCCCGTCGTAGACGCCGGGCTCCTCGTCGCCGTAGGCCTCGTCGAACGTGTCGGGCACGAGGAGGACCGTCCGCTCGGTCGGGAGCTCCCAGCCGGGGCGGCCGTGGAGCAGGAGCGCGGCGCCGGCGGCGACCATCAGGCGGAGCTCGGGCGTGGCCTCGGCCCCGCCGGCCCCCTCGAACGTGAGGCCGTCGAGGGCGAAGGCGACGTCGCGCTCGAACCGCTGGCGGCCGGCCGCGTCGAGCGTGCCATAGAGGCGGACGTGCGTCTCGATCCACGCGCGCGCCGACGCCGGCAGAGGGCGCCGCGCGACCCGGAGCCGCCGGAGCGGGCGCCGGAGCGCCCACCCCACCACGGCCAGCCACAGCCCGAAGCCGACGGCCACGCCGGCCCCCAGCCCGCCGGCCCGGCCCGCCACGAGCCCCGCGAGCAGGGCGAAGAGCGCGCCGCCGAGGGCGGGCACCACGAGGTCGGACGGGCGGACGGCGCGCACGAGACGATTCGGCGAACGGGGGACACGATGGGCGGCCCCGGAGTTTACCCTCGGCCCTCCCCCGCCGATGCCGGGGGATCGACGCGCGCCGCCCCGGCGTGTCACCCGACCGACCCCCGACCCGAATGCGCCCGACCCTCCACCTCCTGCCGGACGACCCCGAGCAGACCATCCCGCTCCTCACGCCCGACGAGGAGCGCGAGATGCACACGTCGGAGATCCCGGAGACACTCCCGATCCTGACGCTCCGCAACACGGTCCTGTACCCGGGCGTGGTCCTGCCCATCACGGTCGGGCGCGACGCGAGCCTCAAGCTGGTCAAGGACGCCTACGCCGGCGACCGGCTCGTCGGCGTCGTGGCCCAGAAGCGCGCCGAGGTCGAGAACCCCGGGCCCGACGACCTCTACCGCGTCGGCGCCGCGGCCACGATCCTCAAACTCATCAAGATGCCCGACGGGTCGGTCAGCATCGTGATCCAGGGCAAGCGGCGGATCGAGGTCGAGGAGTACGACCAGCTCGACCCGTACCTCACC
>CAXRFJ010000497.1:0-12987 GCA_964229475.1 Rubrivirga sp. | reverse complement strand
GGGACTCGAGCCACTGCTCGGCGTCGGGGTGGACGAGAAGGAGAGACGGCACGGCGGCGAACGGCGGGGAGCCCGCCCTACGCGTCCCGCTCCCCGGGGGGTCCCGCCTAGACGCCGAGGCGGAGCGAACTGGCCGCCCCGTCGCCGCCGTAGCCCGGCATCTCGACGTACGCCGGCACCTCGACCCCGAGCAGGGTCCGGAGGTCGGAGCGCCCCGCCATGTCGGCGTCGACGCGCTGCCAGATGATCTGGCGCGTCCGCGTGGCGCCATCGCGCCCGATCACGCCGTGGCGGCCGACGAACGGCTCCTGCGACAGGCTCCAGAACCACTGCGTGAACGCCGTCCGCTCAGTCGGGCTGAGGCCGAGGACCTGGGTCGCGGCGGCGAAGTGCGGGACGGCGTTGAGCGGCTGGCCCGTGAGCGCGACGGCCCCGCCGCTCCACCGGCTCGTGGCGCCGCCCGCGTCGAACGACGCGACGATCACGCCGGCCGCGTCGAGCACGCGCTTGAGCGTCTGCTGCCCCGCCGTGAGCTGGTGGACGCGCTGGTCCACCATGAGGTCGAGCGTGTCGCTGAACGCGGCGACGCGGCGCTCGAGCGTCTTCTGCCGCGACTGGTCGGTGGCCTGGAAGAGCACCATCGGGCGGCCGTCGAGGGTGAAGCCGCGGAGCGAGACCTCGACCGGACGCGTCTCGTCGTCGCGGTCGATGATCGCGTACTCGATGCCGGTGATCGCGCTGGCCTCCTTCCGGGACCGCTCGCCGAGTTCCATCAGCGGCGCGACCGGGAACGTCTCCTGGAGCGCCTCGATCCGCCCGCCGCGGACGGCGGCGATGGGCAGGCCCGTGACCGCGTAGAACGCCGGGTTGGCCTCGACGATCTCACCGTCCTGCGTGCACAGGACGACGTAGTGCGGGTTGATCTGGTAGAGCGCCGCGAGGTGCTGGTCGACGTCGCGGGCGTGGAGCCGGAGCTGGCGGAACCGGTCGGCCACGGGCTGGAAGGCCTCGGCGAGGGGGCCGAGCCAGACCGACGCGTGCCGGATGAGCGCGTCGCCGTCGGCCTCGCCCTGGGCCATCCGCTCCCCGAGGAGCGCCAGCTGGTTCGCGGTCCGCGGCCCCGTGTACCACGTCACCACGATGAACACGCCGACGAGGAGGCCCCAGAGCGACGCCGTCGCGACGACGGTCCGGAACGCCTCGCCGTCGGGCAGGTGGTCCGGCGTGGGGGCGACCGCGACGATGCGCCCGCCGTCGGGCGTGGGCGCGGACGCGACCGCGTAGGTCCCCGCCTCGGTCTCCACCACGGCCGACGGGCTGGGCAGCGCCTCGACCGTCCGGGCCCAGTCGGCCACGGCGCCGGTCTCGGCGTCGGTCGTCTCGACGACGCGCCCGGAGCGGTCGTACTGGATGAGCGCGCCGGCCGCCTCGCCGTCGGCGAACGTCCCCAGCCCGACGCGGGGGCCCGAGCGCCCGAGCGCCGCGGCCACCACCCGCGCCTCGGTCCGCAGCGTCTCCGCGAGCGCGTCGGCCGCCTGCGCCCCGACGCCCTGGAGGTGGAGCGCCGCGCCGGCGACGGCGATCACCGTCACGACGACGAGGCCTAGGATGGCGGCGCGGACGGCCGGCGTCGGGGAGAGCATGGAGAGGGGCGAGCTCCGCGAGCGCACGGGGCATCGCGCGGGGCGACAGGGTTTCGCCCCCGGTATCGTCCCCCGCCCGCCCGACTAAACCCCCGCCGCCCCGAACCCGGCGCGCTCGTCGACCGTCCGGAACCCCTTGTCGGTCTCGACGACGCGCGCCGTCGCGACCTCGGGGTCGTGCTCGAAGACGAGCGTCCAGCCCTCTCGTGCCGCCCGCGACAGCAGCCGGCCTTTCTCCTCGATCGTCGCCAGCGGCTCGACGTCGTACGCCATCACCCACAGGAGCGGGACGTGGGCGGCCGTGGGCACGAGGTCGCCGGCGTAGAGCAGCGTCTGCTCCCCGTCGCTGACGCGGACGAGCTGCTGGCCGCGCGTGTGGCCGTCGACGACCGGCAGGTCGACGTGCGCGAAGGGCGAGGCGTCGCCGCGCAGCAGGTGGAGCCGGCCCGAGGCCTCCAGCGGCTCGAGGTTGTCCGGCAGGAACGACGCCGACTCGCGCGGGCTCTCGTGCGCCCAGCGCCAGTGGCTCTCCCGGACGTGGTGCGTGGCCGCGGGGAACGTGAGCCCGAGGTCGCCCGCCTCGGTCCGCCGCGTGGCGCCCCCGGCGTGGTCGAAGTGGAGGTGCGTAAAGAGGACGTCCGTCACGTCCTCGGGCGCGACGCCGAGGGCGGCCAGCGAGCCGAGGAGCGTCGAGTGCTCGTGGTCGACGCCGTAGATGTCCTCGAACTTCGCGTCGCCCTTGTCGCCCACGCCCGTGTCGACGAGGATCGTCCGGCCGTGCCCGCGGAGCAGGAGGCACCGCATCGCCAGCGGGATCCGGTTCCGCTCGTCGGGCGCGATCCGGCGCGCCCACAGCGGCTTCGGGACGATCCCGAACATGGCCCCGCCGTCGAGGCGCAGGCGCCCCGCCTCGACGAGGTCGATCTGGTAACCGGCGAGTTCCATGGGCACGGGGTGCGGTCCGTTCAGGGGATCGGGCGGGCGCCGACGCCCGGCCGGGGGGTCGGGCCCGACCGGCCCGCGGGGGTCACTCGAGGTCGCCGAGGTCCGGCATCCCGTCGGCGTGGCCGTCGCCGCGGGCAAGGTCGCGGAACTCGCGGGCCTTCTCGAGGCGGACGAGGAGCGAGCCGAGGTGGTCGGAGAGGTAGCGGATCCGGGCGGCCTCGGAGTCCATCTCGAGGAGCCGCTGCTTGTCGGCGAGGTCGAGCCCGGCGTTCCGCCCGATGACGAATGACACCGGGAGCGACTGGTCGTAGCGGTGCGGCTTGGGCGCCTCGCCGGCCATCTCGAGCAGCTTCATGTGGCGGGCGATGGCCGCCTGGCGCGCGTCCGCGTCGTCGTCGGCCGTGTCGTCCTCGACGGCGTCGACGTCGGCCGAGAGGTAGGCGAGGTCGCGGTAGATCTCGTCGACCCGGAACCGCTGCTCGCCGACGGCCACGATGTCGAGCCGGCCGTCGTCGTAGCGCGCCGCGACGCGCTCGATCCGCGCCGTGCACCCGACCTGGGCCAGCGTCTTCTCCGAGGCGTACACGATGCCGAACGGCCGGTCGTCGTCGATGCAGACGCGGACCATCTCCTTGTAGCGCGGCTCGAAGATGTGGAGCGGGACGGGCTCCCCAGGGAGGAGCACGATGCCGAGCGGGAACAGGGGGAGGCGGTCGTCGGACATGGGGTGGCGGGTCCTCCCCCTACCCGGCCGGGTGCGGGAGGTTCTGCCTCCGGACAGAGCCTAGCTTGGCGCCGCCCCTCCCGCTGCCGTGCGCCTCGCCCTCCTCCCCGCTCTCGCCGCCGCGCTGGCCGCCGCCGCCGGCGCGCAGCCGCTCGCCTTCGGCTCAGCCGACGACCCGCTCGAGCTCGGCACCGCGCTCCGCCCCGACGACCGCGTCCTCGTCGGCGCCCTCGCTGGGCCGGCCTACCTCCCCGACGACTGGCGCGCCGCGGCGCGGCTCGACCTCGAGGCCAACGTCGGACGGGTCAGCGTCGGGATCGGCCAGACGGTCCACTCCGGCGACGGCGGCCTCTACGGGCCGGAGGACGACGAGCTCTACGACTTCGCCCGCGCGATCCGCTACGTCCGCTGGAACGCCACCACCGGCGACCGGACCTACGCCCGCCTCGGCCCCACGAACCGCGTCTCGCTCGGCGTCGGCGCGCTCGTCAGCCGCTACCGGACGACGCCGGCGTGGGACGAGCGGGCGATCGGCGCCGAGGCGGCCCTCGAACAGGGCGGCCTCCGCGTCGTGGGCTTCGCCGACGACGTCCTCCGCCTCGACGGCGTCGTGGGCGGGGAGGTCGGGATCCGGACGGGCGCGAGCCTCGGCCCGGTGCGGGACCTCGCCCTGACCGTCGGTGGCGTCCACGACCTCGGGCGGTCCGGCCTGAGCGGCGACTCGTCGCTGACGGGAGTCGAGGTCACCCTGAAGGGCGCCTACGCCGGGCTCGGCCCCATCCTCCTCCGCCCGTTCCTCACGCACGCCCAGTACCTCGGGCGCGGCGGGACGGTCGGCGGCGGCGCCGAGGTGGGCGCGGCCAACATCGGCGACGCGGCGCGGGCGCGGCTCCGGGCCGGCGTGTTCGTGTCGTCGGCCGGGTTCGTGCCGGGCCACGTCGGGCCGTTCTACGCCATCTCGAACGGGACCGAGCGGATCGTGGACGACCGGACGTTCTTCAGCGCCTCGACGCCCGACGAACTGGCGGGGACGCCGCTCGACAGCCTCTCGGCCGGCGTCGACCTCGTGCTCGACGGCCGCGTGGTCGCGTTCGGCCGGGCCGAGGTGTCCGGCTACTTCCGCCGCCACATCGGGAACGAGCGCGCGAGCGGGTTCGGCGTTCGCCTCGCGGGCCGGCTCCCGAACGACGGCCGCGTCGAGTTCGGGCTGGAGCGGCAGGACTTCCGGGGCGTCTTCGACCTCATCCAGGACCTCGGCGCCGTGAACGCGCTCGTCCTCGACGTCCGGTTCCCCGTCGGGGGCCGCGGCCTCGTGTTCGTCCGCTCCCGCTACGGCTACCGGCTCCTCACGGGCGCCGACGGCGACGCCTACGCCGACGGCCCGCCGCGCTACCTCGTCGAGCGCCGGTTCGAGCCGCTCGTCGGCCTCCGCTTCGGCGGCTGACCCGGCCCGCCTCGACGCCGAGGCGGAGCTACTTGACGCCCTGGCTCATCTCGAGCATCCGCTCGATCGGCTTGAGCGCCGCGAGCCGGATCTGCTCGTCCATGTGCAGCTCGGGCTGGCCATGCTTGAGGCAGAGGTACAGCTTCTCGATCGTGTTCAGCTTCATGTGCGGGCAGTCGTTGCAGGCGCACCCGTTGTCCGGCGGCGCGGCGATGAACGTCTTGCCGGGGTTGTCCTTCTGCATCTGGTGCAGGATGCCCGACTCCGTCGCCACGATGAACGTGTCGGCGTCGCTCTCGGCCGCGAACCGGCGGATCGACGACGTGCTGCCGACGTGGTCCGCCAACCGGAGGACCGGCTCCTCGCACTCGGGGTGGGCGAGGACCGGCGCGCCCGGGTAGCGGCCCTTGAGGCGGGCCAGCTTCTGCTCCGAAAAGATCTCGTGGACGATGCAGGCCCCCTCCCACAGCACCATGTCGCGGCCGGTCTCCTTGATGAGCCACCGGCCGAGGTTCCGGTCCGGCGCGAAGATGATCGGCTGGTCCTCGGGGATCTGGCGGACGATGTGCTCGGCGTTCGACGACGTGCAGATGATGTCGGTCTGGGCCTTGATCGCCGCCGAGCAGTTGATGTAGCTGACGACGAGGTGGTCCGGGTGCTGCGCGCGGAACGCCGCGAACGCGTCGGGCGGGCAGCTGTCGGCGAGCGAGCAGCCGGCGTGGAGGTCCGGCAGGATCACCGTCTTGTCGGGGTTCAGGATCTTCGCCGTCTCCGCCATGAAGTGGACGCCGGCGAACACGATCACGTCGGCGTCGGTCTCGGCGGCCTCGCGGGCTAGACCGAGCGAGTCGCCGATGTAGTCGGCAATGTCCTGGATGTCGCCCTCCTGGTAGTAGTGGGCGAGGAGGACGGCGTTCTTCTCCTCCTTCAGCCGCTCGATCTCGTCGAACAGGTCGAGCGTCGGGTCGATGTCCTCGCGGACGAAGCCGACGCGTTCGATCTCGGAGGGCAGGGTCGGGAGGGCGAGCGTCTCGGTCATGGCGAGGGCGGGGTCGGGCGACGGCCTACGAACGCCGTCGCGTCAGGGATTCTGCGCGTCCGGGTCCGATTCGACGGGCTCTTCGCCCGCCTCGGCGGGTTCTCGGGCCGGCTCGCGGTCGTCGACGAGCCGGCCGCCCTCCAGCCGGAGCACGCGGTCGGCGAGCGCCGCGAGGGCCGGGTTGTGGGTGACGACGACGAACGCCTGGTCCGCGTCGCGCGTGAGGCGCAGCAACTCGTCGTGGAGCTTCTCGGCCGTCTTCGTGTCGAGGTTGCCCGAGGGCTCGTCCATCAGCACGAGGCCGGGCTCGTTCATGAGCGCCCGCGCGACGGCCACGCGCTGCTGCTCGCCGCCCGAGAGCTGGCTCGGCCGGTGGTCCAGCCGGTCGCCGAGGCCGAGCATCTGGAGGAGCTGGCGGGCGCGAGGGTCGGCCGTCTGGAACGTGCCGCCCGCGATGAGCGCCGGCATCGAGACGTTCTCGAGCGCCGTGAACTCGGGCAGCAGGTGGTGGAACTGGAAGACGAACCCGATGGCCCGGTTGCGGAACGCCGCGAGCGCCTCGTCGCCCTTGGCGAACACGTCCTCGCCGCGGTAGGTCACCGTCCCCTCCGTCGGCCGGTCGAGCGCGCCGAGGAGGTGGAGCAGCGTGCTCTTCCCCGTCCCGCTCTCGCCGACGACGGCCACCAGCTCGCCGGGGAAGACGTCGACGTCGAGCCCGTCGAGCACGCGGAGCCCGCCGGTCGCCGTCGGGTACTCCTTGCCGAGGCCGCGCGCGGAGAGGATCGCTCCGCTCTCCCCGGCACGGGGCATGGGGGATCGGGCAAGGGGCTCGTCGCCCATCGCCGTCTCGCTCGCGTCGCCCCTTGCCTCTTCCCTCATGCCTCCCGCCCTCATTCGGGCCTCTCGATGCCGAGGTCCTTCAGCTTGTTGTAGAGGTGCGAGCGCTGGATGCCGATGAGCTCGGCCGTCTGCGAGACGTTCCAGTCGTTCTCGTCCAGCTTACGCTCGATGAACAGCTTCTCGGCCTGGTCGCGGAACTCGAAGAGCGTGTCGTACCGGTCGATGAGCCCGACCGGCGCGCCCGACGAGCCGCCCGGGACGACGTAGTGATCGACGTCCTCGGCCGTGATCTGGTCGCCGTCCGAGAGGATGAGCAGGCGCTCGACTACGTTGCGGAGCTCGCGGACGTTGCCGCGCCACTCCTGGCGGCGGAGCGCGTCGAGCGCGTCGTCGGAGAACGACTTCCCGTCCATCCCGTTGCGGCGCATGACCTGGCCGAGGATGTACTCGGCGATGGCCGGGATGTCGCCGCGGCGCTCGCGGAGCGGCGGGACGTGGACGAGGATGACCGAGATCCGGTGGTAGAGGTCCTCCCGGAACCGATTCTCGTCGACCCGCTGGAGCAGATCCCGGTTCGTCGCCGCGACGACGCGGACGTCGACCGGGATGGAGCGGTCGCCGCCGACGCGCGTGATCCGGTTTTCCTGAAGCGCGCGGAGCACCTTCGCCTGCGCGTCGAGGCTCATGTCCCCGATCTCGTCGAGGAACAGCGTCCCACCGTCGGCCTGCTCGAACTTGCCGATCCGCTGCTTCGTGGCGCCCGTGAACGCGCCCTTCTCGTGGCCGAACAGCTCCGACTCGATGAGCTCCGACGGGATCGCCGCGCAGTTGACCTCGACGAGCGGCCCGTCGGCCCGGGCGCTCTGGGCGTGGAGGTGGCGGGCGACGAGCTCCTTGCCGGTCCCCGGCTCGCCCGTGATGAGCACGCGGGCCTCGCTCGGCGCCACGCGGGCGACCGTCTGCTGGATCCGCGCGATCGCCGGGCTGTCGCCCACGATCGGCGTGAGGTCGCTGGCGCCGGACTGGTCGCGGACGACCTGCTTGAGCCGCGTGTTCTCGACCTGGAGCTGGCCGCGGTCGAGCGCCCCGCGGACCGTGACGAGCAGCCGGTTGAGGTCCGGCGGCTTCTCCAGGAAGTCGACCGCGCCGAGTTGGGTCGCCTCGACGGCCGTCTCGACCGTCCCGTGCCCCGAGATCATGACGACCGGGACGCCCGACTCGGCGTCGTGGAGCGCCTGGAGGACCTCCATGCCGTCCCGCTTCGGCATCTTGATGTCGAGGAGGACGAGGTCGACGCCGTCGCGGGCCTTGTCGAACGCCTCGTCGCCGTCCGCGGCTTCCTCGACCGCGTAGCCCTCGAACTCTAGGATCTCGCGGAGCGTCCGCCGGATGGCGGGCTCGTCGTCGGCGATGAGGACGGTGGGCATGCGGGTCGGGAGAGGGGCGGGCCGAAGCTAACGCGGCCCGCTCTCCCTCGTTGCCTGGCCCGCCGGCCCGTCCGGGCGACGCGGCCAGGCGAGCGGGGCCGCTACTCCGAGTCGGCGGCCGGCGCGTCGGCCGGGACGGCGACCGTCGTGCCCGCGTCGCCGGCGACGGCGGCCTCGGCCGCGGACGTGGTGTCCGCCGTGGCCGGGGCGGCGTTGACGCCGCCGGTCGGCTGGCCGGTCGCCGTCGCCATGGCCTGGACCTCGCCGAGCTCCGTCTGCGCGGTGCGGACCTCCGGCGTGCCGGCCCAGTCGTCGATGACGCGCTGGAGCGCGGCCGTGGCCGCCTCGGTGTCGCCGGCGGCGGCGTAGGCGCGGGCCGCGTCGAGGAGGTAGCCCGGCGTCGAGGCCGGCGAGTCGTACTCCTCGGCGGCGTCCTCGTAGAGGCCCGCCGCGCGGGCGTTGTCGCCCTGCTGCTCGGCGATGGCGGCCCGGCCGGCGATGGCACTCGCGGCCATGAGCCCGTCGCCGTCGTAGTCCTCGAAGTACTCGAGGGCGCGGTCGTAGTCGCCGAGCTGGTAGAGCGCGTCGGCGGCGAAGAACGTGGCCTGCTCACCGGTCGGCGTCGAGCCGTACTCGTCGGCGATCTCGAGGAGGCCCGGGGCCGTGTCGGTGCCGTCGAGGGCCGCCTGGTAGTTGCCGGCGTTGTACTCGTTGAGGATCGCGCCGAGGAGCTGCTGGCCCTCGGCCGAGCGCCGGTCCTGCCAGGTCCGCCAGCCGATGACGGCGAGGGCGAGGAGCACGAGGCCCACGATCACGCCGATGACGGTGTTGCGGTGGTCCTCGAAGAACTCCGTGCCGCGGGAGGCGGCGGTCGTGAGGTTGTCCTCGCGGAGGTCGTTCGGCCGCGACGTCGAGAGCGGCTTCGGCGGGTTGATCTGGGCCATCGGGAGAGATCAGGGGGATCGAAAAAACGCGGCCGGCGCCGCGAACCGCGAAAGGTAGGGAGCCCCGAGCCGCAGGCGCCGTGAAGAGCGGGGCGAGACGGCGCCGCGGATCCCGACGCGCGCCCTCTTTCAGACGATTTCACCCAGCGGGCTGGACCGGAAGCGGTTCGGGCCCAGTACCCTCGACACCGTCCTCCCCTCTTCCCGACCCCACTCCCGCACATGGCCATCAAGATTGGCATCAACGGCTTCGGCCGGATCGGCCGGCTCGTCTTCCGTTCCATCCTCGAGCGCGGCGACACCGACTTCGACGTCGTCGCCGTCAACGACCTCACCGACGCCGAGACGCTCGCGCACCTGTTCAAGTACGACTCGGTCCACGGCGTCTTCCCGGGCGACGTCTCGGCCGAGGGCGACGAGCTCGTCGTCAACGGCGACCGGTTCAAGGTCCTCTCCGAGAAGGACCCGGCCCAGCTCCCGTGGGGCGACCTCGGCTGCGAGGTCGTCATCGAGTCGACCGGCCGGTTCACCGACGCCGAGAGCGCCGGGAAGCACCTCGAAGGCGGCGCCCAGAAGGTCGTGATCTCGGCCCCGGCCAAGGGCGGCGTCAAGACGGTCGTCCTCGGCGTCAACGACGACACGCTCACGGGCGACGAGACGATCGTCTCGAACGCGAGCTGCACGACGAACTGCCTGGCCCCGATGGTCAAGGTGCTCGACGACGCGTTCGGCGTCCAGAAGGGCTTCATGACCACGGTCCACGCCTACACGGCCGACCAGCGCATCCAGGACGCCCCGCACAAGGACCTCCGCCGGGCCCGCGCCGCCGCGCTCTCGATCATCCCGACGACGACGGGCGCCGCCAAGGCCGTCGGCCTCGTGCTCCCCGAGCTCCAGGGCAAGCTCGATGGGTTCGCCCTCCGCGTCCCGACGCCGGACGGCTCGCTCACCGACTTCACGGCGATCGTCGACCGCGAGGTCACGGTCGAGGAGGTCAACCAGGCCTTCCAGGACGCCGCGAACGGCCCGCTCCAGGGCATCCTCGAGTACTCGACGGCGCCGCTCGTCTCGATCGACATCGTCCACAACCCGCACTCCTGCATCCTCGACGCGCCGTCGACGATGACGGACGGCACGATGGTCAAGATCGTCGGCTGGTACGACAACGAGTGGGGCTACTCGAACCGGACGGTCGACCTCGTGAAGAAGCTCATGGAGGGGTAGAGGGATCCGGGATGGAGGGATGCGATGCCCCCTCCATCCCTCCTCCCCTCTTCGCCCCCCATCCCTCTTCCGATGAACACCCTCTCCGACCTCGACCTGAAGGGCCAGCGCGTGCTGGTCCGCGTCGACTTCAACGTGCCAATGGACGACGCCGGCGCGATCACCGACGACACGCGGATCCAGGCCGCCCTCCCGACCCTCCAGGCCATCCTGGACGCAGGCGGGACCCCGGTCCTGATGTCGCACCTCGGCCGTCCGAAGGGCGCGCCCGACCCGCAGTACTCGCTCCGGCCCGTCGCCGACTACCTCGACGGCCTCCTCGAGGCGGACGTGGTGTTCTGCGACGAGACCGTCGGCGACGCGGCGCAGGCCTGCGTCGACGGGGCGCCCGAGGGCGCCGTCGTGCTCCTCGAGAACACGCGGTTCCTCGCCGGCGAGACCCAGAACGACGCCGACACGGCGCGCCAGATGGCCCGCCTCGGCGACGTGTTCGTGTCGGACGCCTTCGGGTCGGTCCACCGCGCCCACGCCTCGACGGCCGGCGTCGCCGAGTACCTGCCGCACGCGGCCGGCCAGCTCCTCGCGACCGAGGTCGAGTTCCTCACCAAGGCGCTCGACGAGCCCGAGCGGCCATTCGTGGCTGTCCTCGGCGGCGCAAAGGTGTCGGACAAGATCGGCGTGATCCAGGCGCTCGCGCCGAAGGTCGACCACCTCCTCATCGGGGGCGCCATGGCCTACACGTTCCTGGCCGGCCTCGGCCGACAGACGGGCGACTCGCTCGTCGAGGAGGACCGGAAGGACGAGGCGTTCCGGCTCTACGACCAGTTCCAAGACACGATCGTCCTCCCCACCGACCACGTCGTGGCCGACCGCTTCGCGGCCGACGCCGAGACGAAGACGGTCGCGGGCGACGTGCCGGACGGGTTCATGGGCCTCGACAACGGCCCCGCGACGCGGAAGGCCTACGCCGACCTCGTCGCGGGCGCGCGGACGGTCATCTGGAACGGCCCGATGGGCGTGTTCGAGATGGAGCCGTTCGCCGGCGGCACGCTCGCCGTCGCCGACGCGCTGGCGGAGGCGACGCGCGACCACGACGCCCTCACGGTCGTCGGCGGCGGCGACTCGGTCGCGGCCATCAACCAGGCCGGCCTCGCCGACGCCGTCACGCACGTCTCGACGGGCGGCGGCGCGATGCTCGAGTTCATGGAGGGCAAGACGCTCCCCGGCCTCGCGGCGCTCGACGCCTGAGGCCGCGCGTGCTCGACGCGCTCGACCTCGCCGGGACGTTCGTGTTCGCGCTCTCCGGGGCGTTCAAGGCCGTCCGCCTCCGGCTCGACTGGCTCGGCGTCGCCGTCCTGGCGGCGCTGACCGGCATCGGGGGCGGCATCGTCCGTGACCTCCTGCTCGGCGTTGCGCCGCCGGCCTCGCTCCGGGACGAGCGCTACGTCCTCGTCTGTCTGCTCGGCGCGGCCGCGGTCCTCCTCGCCGCGCCCCGCATCGCCGCCCGCTGGAACCGCGTGATGCTGGCCGACGCCGTCGGCCTCGGGCTGTTCGCGGCCCTGGGCGCCTCCAACGGGCTCGACGCCGGCCTCGGTCCCCTCGGCGTCCTCCTGACGGGGACGCTCACGGCGGTCGGCGGCGGCGTGATCCGCGACGTCCTCGTGCGCGAGCTCCCGGCCGTCCTGTACAAGGGGTTCTACGCGACCGCGGCGATCCTCGGCAGCGCGGCCTTCCTGGGACTGACCGCGCTCGGCCTGCCCGAGCCGGTCGCCCTCGCCGCGGCGGCCGTCGTCACGACCGGCCTCCGGGTGGCCACGCTCGTCCGGCACACCCAGCTCCCCCGCGCGCCCTACCACCCCGAACCTCCCGACTCGCTCTGACATGCAGCTCACGCCCACCACGCCTGCCTCCCCCGCGCCCGACACGACCGGCCCGGTCGGCCCCTCGATCGAGGGCGCCCGCGAGATCGGGCGCGCGGTCCTGTCCGAAGAGTTCTGGTGGACCGTCGGTGAGGTCGCGCTGAAGGTCGCGGTCACCGTCGCGCTGGCGCTCATCGCCATCGCGATCGTGTCGCGCATCAAGACGCGCTGGATCGCCTCCGTCCAGTCCGACACGACGACCGACAAGCGCCGCCAGCGGGTCCTGACGACCGCGGACCTCCTCGGCTCCGTCGCCCGCTACGCCATCTGGGCGATCACGTTCGTGACCGTCCTCGGCCTCGTCGGGTTCGACATCCGGGCGCTCCTGGCCGGCGCCGGCATCGCGGGGCTGGCCATCGGCTTCGGCGCGCAGACGCTCGTCAAGGACGTCATCTCGGGCTTCTTCCTCCTTTTCGACGACACGCTCGGCAACGGCGACCTCATCCGGATCGGGCAGGACGTGGGGACGGTCGAGTACGTCGGCCTCCGGCTCATCAAGGTCCGGAAGTTCGACGGCGAGCTCCTCATGGTCCCGGCCGGCGAGCTCCGGACGTTCGGCAACAAGTCGGTCGGGTTCGCGCGCGTGATCGTCGAGGTCGGGCTGAGCTACGAGGCCGACATCGACGAGACGCTGAAGGAGCTCGAGAAGGTCGCCGCGGAGTGGGCGGAGTCCGAGCACGCGCAGGACATCCTGCTCGAGGAGGCCCCCCAGGTCCAGGCCCTCACGGTCCTCGGCGACTCGGCGGTCACGGCCCGGATCATCGCGCAGGTCAAGCCCGGCGAGCAGTTCCCGGCCGAGCGCGACCTCCGGCGGCTGGTCAAGAAGCGGTTCGACGAG
>CAXRFJ010000496.1:0-11983 GCA_964229475.1 Rubrivirga sp. | reverse complement strand
CCCGCCCGGCGCCGGTCGTCCTCTCGGAGACGCCGGGCGCGCTCGGGCTCGGCCAGCTGTTCAACGTCGAGACGCTCAAGTTCAGCCAGTCCTACGAGGCGAGCTACAGCACGGGCGGCTACGGCTCCCTCGGCCTCGGCGTGTACACGGCCTCGCTCCGCTGGCAGCCGACGCAGAACCTGGCCGGCCGCGTCGACGTGGGCGTGATGCACGGCCTGTTCGGGTCGGACGGGCTCCAGAGCGGCCTCGGCCTCGAGAGCCCCGGCGACACGCGCGTGTTCCTCCGCAACGCCGAGCTGGCCTACCGCCCGACCGAGAACGCGACGTTCCACCTCCGGGTGCAGCAGAGCCCGTACGGCGCGTACGGGTCGCCCTACGGGTACGGCTACGGCGCCCGCTCGGGCTTCGGCGCCGGCCTCTACGGGGGCTACGGGGGCTCGGGCGTCCAGGCCGGCTTCGGCACCGGCGGGGCCGACGACCTGTTCTTCCGCGACACCCAGTGACGCGGCTTGGCTGAGTCTCGCCTGAGCGACGGCCTCCTCAACGCGGCCCTCGTGGCCGGGGGGATCGGCGTGCTCGTCCTCCTCTACGGGTTCGGCACGCGGGCCTTCACGCCGCGGACCGTCCCCGACCGCGAGGAGGCCGACCACTCCCGGATCCAGGTGGAGGTCCGCAACGGGGCCGGCGTCGACGGGCTGGCGGCGCAGACGACGGCCTACCTCCGGCGCCGCGGGTTCGACGTCGTCGAACTCGGCAACGCCGCCGGCCAGGACAGCACGACGGTCCTCGTGCGCTCGGGCACGGCGCTCGACGCGCGCCACGTGGCCCAGGCCCTCGGCCTCGGCGCCGAGCGCGTCGTGACCGGCGGCCCCACCGCCGACTACTCCCTCGACGTCACCGTCACCGTCGGGGCCGACTACCGGTCCCTGGCCTCCTACGAATCCTCCGACTGACTCGTCACGTTCGACCCGGTCCATCCGACCCGTCTGAAATCCCTCCCGTTCTGATGTCCGCTGCCTCGACGACCTCCCAACGCACCCGCCGCACCGGCCCCACGCCCGGCCGCGCGCTCGCCCGGATCGCCGTCGAGGCGGCCCTCGACAAGCGCGCGCGCGACGTGACCGTGATGGACCTCCGCGGCATCTCCGGCGAGGTCGACTACTTCGTCCTCGCGACGGGCGAGTCGGACCTCCAGATCCGCGCCATCGTCGACGGCGTCGTCGACGCGATCCGGAAGGAGGCCGGCGAGCGGCCGGTCGCCCGCGACGGCCAGCCCGGCACGAGCCGCTGGATCGTCCTCGACTACTTCGACCTCGCCGTCCACGTGTTCGACCCCGAGCTCCGGTCGCACTACGACCTCGAGCGGCTCTGGGGCGACGCGCCGATCGAGACCGTCTCCGAGGAGGACCCGGAGGTCAAGCTCCTCTCGGACCCGCTCCCGGAGGCCCCGGGCGACGGCCCCACGGCCGAGGACGACCCCGCCGACGCCGAGCCCGAGGCGGTCGAGACCGACGACGAGGAGGGCGCCTGATGCGGCCGCTCCTCTCCGCCGCGCTGCTCGTCGCGCTGGGCGCCGGCCTCGCCGCCTGCGGCGGGTCGTCGTCGGCGGCCTCGGGCCCCGACCGCGACCGGTTCGGCTACCGCGTCGGGAGCGACTCGAACCGCGAGACGGTCCTGCTCCGGCCCGTCACCGACAGCACGCAGTACATCTTCTACCCGGCCGTCGTCGACTCCGTGGCCGTCCGCCCCGCGGGCCGGCCGCTCCCCGGCGACGGCGTCGCGGTCGAGGTGCTCGTCCAGGGCGCGCTGCCCGACGGCTGCGCCGAGCTCAACGACCCGACGCAGCGCCGCGACAGCCACTTCGTGACGGTCGAGCTCCTGATGCGCCAGCCGCGCGAGCGCGTGTGCACGGCCGTCGTCCGCCCGTTCCGGTTCTACTTCATGCTGGACGGGGCCTACGAGGCCGGGAGCTACACGATGCGGCTCAACGGCTCGGCCGTCCCGTTCCAGGTGCTCCCCGCGCGGACCACCGAGGGCGGCGATGCGGGCTGACTGGCGGCTCGCGGCGGTCGCCGCCGGCCTCGGCGCGCTGGCGGTCGCCCTCGGCGCGTTCGGCGCGCACGGGCTGGAGGGCGCCGTCGCGCCCGACCGGCTGGAGACGTGGCGGACGGGCGCGCAGTACCACCTCGCGCACGCGCTCGCGGCGGTCGTCGCGTTCGGCTTGGCCGCGGCCCGGTCGGCCCCGGCGGCGCGGTGGGCGGGCCGGCTGTTCCTGGCCGGCGTCGTGCTGTTCTCGGGGAGCCTCTACGCGCTCGTGCTCCTCGACCTGCCGGTGATGGGCGCCGTGGCCCCGCTCGGCGGGCTCTCGTTCATGGCCGGCTGGGCGACGCTGGCCGTCGCGCTCTGGCGCCAGGCCCCGGCCGGCCCGTAAGCGAACGCCCGCCCCGGCGACGGCCGAGGCGGGCGGGACTCGAAGCGAGCGGGGCGGCGGTCAGGCCTGGTCCTCGTCGAAGAGGATCATGAAGCTCGGCCCGA
The DNA here is from genome assembly GCA_964229475.1 of Rubrivirga sp. Taxonomy (GTDB): domain Bacteria; phylum Bacteroidota; class Rhodothermia; order Rhodothermales; family Rubricoccaceae; genus Rubrivirga. The sequence continues at coordinate 9,448 of CAXRFJ010000496.1, read as the reverse complement.
GGTTGTTGTCGCGCGCGAGCGTCATGAGCACCTCGGCCGCCTCCTCGGGCGTCCCGTAGGTCCCGTACTCCTGGCCGTCGACGGCCAGCGCGTAGTCGACCTCGCCGTCCTCGTCGGCGTCGAGCTCCTCCCACTCGACGGCCTCCTCGATGAGGTACGTGTCGCGGTCGGGGTCGTAGGAGGCGAGGTAGCGCTCGCGGACGCTCTCCTTGTCGATGAGGCTGACGTTGCCGAGCGCGCCGTACTCCTCGTCGTAGAAGAGGGCCTCGGCGAGGAGCTGGCGGGCGAACTGGTCGACGTTGAAGGGGGGCATGGGCACGGGGAAGAAGGGAGAGGGCCGTCAACGTAGCCCGCCCCCCCTCAAGTTGCTTCGGCGCCGAGATTCTCGCGTGTGATCTCTGCGAGACGCGCACGCGCGGCGTCGCCCGCGCGCTCCGTGAGCGCCAGCCCGAGCCGCTCGCCGAGGTGGCCGAGGAGCCGGTCGGCGACGGCCTCGAACGTGGCGGGCCGGTCGGCCTCCCGCGCCAGCGACGTCACGCCGCGGTCGTCGATGCCGCACGGGACGATCCGGTCGAACCACCCCAGGTCCGTGGTCACGTTGAGGGCGAGACCGTGCATCGTGACCCAGCGGCTGCAGCGGACGCCCATCGCGCAGACCTTCCGCTCGTCGCCGCGGCCGTCGGGCCCGACCCACACGCCCGTCCGCCCGGGCACCCGGTCCGCGGAAACGCCCCAGTCGGCGCAGGTCCGGATGACGGCCTCCTCGAGCTCGCGGAGGTAGCGGTGGAGGTCGTGGAGCGACGCGCCCTCCGGCGTCCGGAGCCGGTCGAGGTCGAGGATCGGGTACACGACGACCTGGCCGGGCCCGTGGAACGTGATGTCGCCGCCGCGGTCGACCGGGACGTACTCGGCGCCGAGGCGGGCGAGCTCGCCCTCGGTCGCGAGGAGGTTGGCCGGGTCGCCGCTCTTGCCCAGCGTGAACACGGGCGGGTGCTCGACGACGAGGACCGCGTGTGGGATCGTCTCCGGCGGCTCGGCGCGCTTGGCCGCCACCAGCCGCTCCTGCACGCGGGCCTGGAGCGCCCACGCCTCCCGGTACGGCACGCGCCCGAGGCGGAGGACGTCGGCCGGTTCGGGGTGTCGCGGGGTCATCGGGGTGTCGGGTTGGGCGGGCTCGGGGACGCGACGGACTCGCTCGGTCCTCAGAGCCCGACCAACCTGCCCGGCCCCATCCTAGTTCGAGAACAGGATGCGGAGGCTGACGCCGCCCGTGAAGCGGTTCGTGGTGCCGGCCTGCTCCGAGGTCGTCTGCTCGTACTGAGCGAGGAGGTTGGCCGTGACCTGGCTCGAGACCGTGTAGCTGATCTGCGGCGAGACCTGGAGGCGCGACGTGTAGACCGGCGTCTGCGGCGTGAGCGGCTCGCCGTTGAGCGCGAACAGGACGTCCTGCTGGAGCGGGAGCCCGATGAACGTCTCGTCGTCGGCGACGAGGGCCGTGAGCTGGAACCGGATCTGGTTGTTCAGACCACGGATGCCGAAGAGGCTCAGGCCCGTCCGCGCGTACGAGAGGTCGACGCGGAGGTCGCGGGACGTCTTCTCGAACACCTGCGCCGAGAGCGCCTGGAGCGTGAACAGCGACGTCCGGTTGGTCGAGAGGCTCGCCTGGATGTTGCCCTTGAACGCGAACGAGAGCCCGATGAGCGGCTGGTACCGCTCGTTGACCGTGATCGAGGTCGGCTCGTCGTAGCCGCCGTCGGCGATGGCCGCGGCGCCGCCGTAGACGGCCCCCGGCGTCGGGCCGGCCCCGTCGACGTCGACGGTGAGGAGCCGGGCCTCTTGATCGAAGATGGTCGCGAACTCCGTCTCGGACGTGGCCGAGTAGCCGTGCTGGAGGCTCACGGTCGAGGCGATGGCCCGGAGGAGCGGGAGCCGCTCGAGCCCGGAGTACGTGATGTTCCAGTTGGGGAGCGGGAGCGTGAACAGCCCGTTCGGGCCGAACCCGCCGAGCCCGCGCGAGAGCTCGTCGGCGAAGTCGTCGGCGAAGCCGGTCGGCGAGAGGAACTCGGACTCGATGAAGCCCTCCTCGTTGGGCGTCGCGGCCGGGTCGAAGCGGGCCGCGTGGCGCGCGACGAGGCTCTCGTAGCCGCCGCCGAAGGCGAAGATGGTCGCCGTGCCCTGGCCGGCCCGCCGGCCGACGGACCGGACGGGGTCGCCGCCGCCGTCGGGGATCTGGAAGTCGACCTCCTCGTTCGTCCCGAACGCCGACCGCATCGAGAGGCCGATCGAGAGCCCGCGGAAGGGCGACAGCTGCGTCCGGAGGTCGAGGTCGTGGTTGGCCCCGAGGACGTCCGAGAACGTGTTGAACGCGGCGTCGGTGTCGATCCGCTGGTCGATCCCGATCTGGCGGTCGATCCCGAGCCGGTAGCCCAGCGACGGGGCCGCGCCGGTGAGGCCGGAGAGGAGGCTGTAGGCCTCGCCGTCGAGGCCGGCCGTGGCCGCCGTCGTCGAGCCCCGGTACGTGAGCGTCACGTCGTCGATGCCGGTCGCGGCGAGGAACGCGCGGCGGGCCAGGCGGCGCGGGCTGTACCACGGGGCGGCGCCGGTCGTGTCGGTCGCGGCGGCGGCCCGGGTCGTCTGCCCACGGCCCTCCCAGGCGCGGTAGAACGGGAAGAGCCGCCAGAACTCGCGCGGGCGGATCCGGACCGAGCTCTGGACCGAGGCCGTGGCCCCGGCCGAGGCCACCTTGAGGTCGGGCGCCGCCGCGCTTGGCTGGTCGCGCCACGAGTAGTTGGTCGAGACGGCGATGGGCTGGAGCTGGAGCCACGAGAGCCACTTGACGCGGGCCGTGCTCACCCTCAGCGAGGCCGTCGACTGCTGGGTGTACTGGCGCGTCCGGATGCCGCCGTCGAACACGTTGCCGAGGGCCTCGCCGAGCGGGAGCACGTCGAGGTCGCTCCCGCCGAGGACCTCGACGCGGTCGTTCGGGAACGGGTCGCCGGCGTTGAACCCGTCGAGCGCGGCCACGAGGTCCCGGTAGACGGCGCTCGTGTCGGAGCGCGCCGCGGACGGGTTGAGGTCGTAGACGCGGTAGAACCCGACGGAGTCGCCGGAGACGCGCTCGCGGACGAGCGTCCGGAACCGCTCGCGCTGGCCGGCCGCGCCGAGGTCCTGGTCCGTGTCCGAGCCGTACGAGAGCTGGAGGAACGGGAACGGCGTGTACTGGACGTTGAACTGGCGGCCGTGCTCGAACCGCTGCGTCCGCCGCGTGAGCGCGCGGAAGTCGCGGACCGAGTCGGGCTCGACGAGGAACTCGGCCCCGAGCCGCTGCTGGCTCGCCGAGAGGCTCCGCGCGGCGTCCGTGTTCATCGTCAGGCTCTGGGGCAGGAGGTTGAGCCGGAGCCCGCCGAGCGCGCTGCCCAGCACGGGGACCGCGTCGAGCAGCCAGAACGGCCGGACGGCGTACGGGTCCGGCACGGTCAGGCGGTAGTTCAGCGTGCCCGTCCACGAGTCCGAGTTGTTGAACGTGGCCGACGGGTTCGACCCGCGCTGCGACGACAGCGAGTACGACGCCGAGAGCCCGTCGACGGTGTAGCGGAGCCACGGCGAGCGGCTGTTCGACTTCGAGGCCTGCACGCGGAGGTTCTGCGACGACGTCTCGGTCCGCGCCCGCTCGAGGATGGCCTCGGCGCGGAGGTCGGCCGCGGCCGGGTCCGCCTCGCCGGTCGAGGCGTCGGCCCGGGCGGCCTCGACGAGGTCGTCGAGGCGGACGTCGCCGTTGTCGGGGTCGAACCGCGGCGTCGAGCGGTTCTGCGTGACGGAGTACGAGACCGGGATGGTCCAGCCGAACCGCTCCGGGAGCAGCTTGTGCGCGTTGAACTGGGACGTCAGCGTGAACGCCTGCTGCTGGGCGAACGCCCGGCCGCCGAGCGCGCCGCCGAGCTCGCCGAACCCGTCGTCGGTGAAGCTCAGCCGCGCGTTGACCGACGCGACGTCGGCGAGCGCGAGCGCGGCCGTGACGAACCCGCTCGCCCCGCCGGCCTCGTCGTAGCCCGTCGCCCGGAGCTCGTTGAACCAGATCGAGACCGTGTCGACGACGGCCGCCCCGCCGGCCCCGTTCCGCACGCCCAGCACGACCGTCCGGACGTCCTGGATCGAGGGCTGGCCGCGGACCGTGATCGTCGCGCCCGGCGGCGTGCCCTCGACGTCGGTCAGCGTGAACCGCTCGTCGAGCGGGAACCCGCTCTCGTCGCGCTCCAGCTTGGCCCGGTTGAGCTCGGCGAGGACCACGTTGATCGGGTTGAGGTCGACGCGCTCGCCGCCGGCCACCGGCACGTTCGTCTGCCACAGGCTGTCCGACTGGGCGCAGTTGAACGGCTGGTCGATGAGGCACTCGTCGGTCAGCGTCCCGAGGTCGTCGGGGTCGAACGGGTAGACCGGCTGCTCGAGCTCGTAGTAGTTCTGGGTCTCGTCGTCGCCGAAGCGGACGAACACGCGCATCGAGTCGCGGCGCTCGAACCCGTCGCCGTGGACGGCGAGGCGGAGGTTCGAGTACTTCGTCAGGTCGAGCGGGCGCGTGGCGTAGGACCGGGCGAGCGCCGCGCGGCGTCCGTCGGCGAGGCCCTCGGCGCGGAAGACGAGGGCCTGCTCGCGGGTCGGCCGGAGCTGCCCGTTCGGCGCGCGCGCCGTGTTCTGGATGGTCCCCTTGGGGACGGCGTAGATCGACCGGTTCTCCTCGTTGTTGACCGACTCGATAAACAGCTGGGGCGGCGTGCCGCCGGTCGCCGCGGGGTCGTCGCCGGCGCCCTCCTCGAGGAACCCGACCTCCTCGGACTTGAGCCACTGGCTCCCGACGAGCTCGAACGACGCGATCCGGAGCGTGGCCGGCTTGTCGTGGCCCGTCGTCCAGACGCGGATGCTCTCGATCCGCGAGAAGTCGTCGTCCTCGACGTTCACTGACGTCCGGGCGTCGCTCTGGGTCCGGACCGGGATCCGGAGGAGGTACCACGTCTGCTCGCCCGCGCCCTGGATCCGGCTCTGCGTCGTGATGGGGTTGACGAAGAACGGGCTGGCGGCGAGGCCGGCCGCGTCGAGCGGGATCTCGTAGCGGTGGAAGGTCTCGGCGGCGTCGAGCGTGTTGTTGCCGTTGACGTCCTCGGAGTTGGGGACGACCGAGATGCCCTGGCCGTCCTTCAGGTTCGACTGGGCCTCGGCCGAGTTGAGCTCGCGGGCCACGCGGTAGTGCGCGAACCGCTCCTGGACCGTCGCCCCGTTCCCCGTGCCCGGGTAGCGGTCGGTGTCGAAGAAGCGCTGGTCGAGGAAGTTGTAGAAGTCGTCGCCGGAGGGGTCCTCGGCGGCGCGGCGGCCCTCGGCCGAGGTCGGGTCGAGGGTGTCGAGGAACTCCCGGAACTGGGTCTGCTCGTCGAGCGCGTAGGGGACCTGCCCCTCGCCCAGGACGGCCGTGGAGGGGAGCCCGTCGAGGCCGAGGTCCTCGGTCCGCTGGGTCTCCTCGAAGAAGTCGACGAACCCGTTCGTCCGGCCCGTCTGGCGGCGGCTCCACGAGTCGACCTCCCCGCCCACGGGCGCGTCGCCGTTCTGGAGCCCGTCCTCGGAGTTGAGGAACCCGTTCGGGACGACGTCCTCGTTCACGCGCCCGAGGTCGATGTAGAGCCGGGCCGTCTCGGCGATCGGCTGCCGCCCGTCCTTCCCGCCGACGGCCGAGACGAGGAGCTCGATGAACTCGATGTTGTTCTGCCCGTCGAAGTTGGAGTACGAGGTCTCGATGGGCCGGACGAAGCCGCCCCACACGTCGCGGGGGTTCTGGGCGAAGACGCCGTCGAGGTCGCCGTTGTAGTTGTAGGGCCCGCGCCTGCTCGGGTCGAAGTAGACGTCGAGGAGGTCGAGCGGGAACTGGCGCTCGTTCGAGCTCAGCGTCTGGGCCCGCTCAGGGAACAGGTCCTCGACGGTGATCTTCTCCGTGGCCGGCGTGAGGAGCGGGCCGAACCCGTTGGGGTCGTAGGCGCTCGACGGGATCGTGTACCACGCGAAGAGGCCGCGCCAGTTGGACCGGAAGACCGGGTCGGTGACGGTGGCCTCGTTGGCCGAGGCGTCGCGGGCCCCGGGCGGGCCGGCCTTGACCACCTCGGGCCCGCCGCCGTTCGGCGGGGCCGCGAGCTGCCAGCCGTCGGGGAAGCGGAGGGCCGTGTAGGCGTTCTCGCTCCCCTCGAAGTCGTCGACGTAGCTGACGCCGGAGAGCTCGTCCTCGGAAAAGTCGAGGCCCTCCTCCTGGAGCGCGTCGCGCGTGCGGCGGTAGGCGAGCGTCTGGGGGGAGCCGGGCGAGAGCCGGGCGACCTCGCCGCGGATCTCGAACCGCGACGGCGCGCGCGTCTGGATGAGCGGGAGCCAGTCGACGGCCCGCGTGAGCCAGCGGGGCTCGGCGCGGAAGGCCCCGTCGAGCCCGACGATCGAGTTGTCGAGGGCCTCCTCGCCGACGCGGAACTTGTCGCCGAGCGGGCGCTCGGAGAGCTGCATCCACGTCGCGCCGAAGCCGAAGTCCTCGCTGAGGGTGTAGTCGGCGCGGAGGCCGAGGAGCGTCTTCGAGCCGATCGAGAAGAACTTGTTCTGCTCGACCTCGACGGCCACGCGCTGGCCCTCGAGGAGGTAGGTCGGGTTCGTGATCTCGACCGTCCCCGCCGTGTAGTTGACGCGGTAGTCGACGCCCTCGGTCAGCTCGAGGTCGCCGGCCGTCACGCGGACGGTCCCCTCGACGAGCTGGAACCCGATGTTGAAGATCGACTGCGTCGCGCTCTTGTACTCGCCGCCGACGCGGTAGTCGGTGAGGCGGGGGAGCCGGCGGCGGGCGTTCTCGGGCTCGAGGTCGTAGAGCGTCTGGCCCTGCGGGGTCTCGTCGGGGAGGCGGGGGACGTAGGTCTCGAGGGCCTGGGCCGGCGTGAGCGCGCCGTAGGACACGGCGATCCGCCCGTTGTTGCTCCCGATCGTGCCGACCGTCCAGCCGGTGTCGATGAGGTTGTAGAGGTAGTCGCCGAAGGGCTGGCGAACGGGGAAGATGACGCGGCCGTTGTCGGGGTTGACGGTCACGCCCGAGCTGAAGTCGAAGACGTCGTCGGGCGTGGCGAGGCCCTGCTCGTTGACGCGGTCGAGGCCGAGGACCTCGAGGAACGTCCGCTGCTCGAACGAGAGCTCGTCGGCCGGCGGCGTCGTCGAGGCGCTGGCGCCGGCGGGCTCGTAGGTCACGGCCAGCTGGAACGTGGTCGGGTTGAGGCTCCGCCCGCCGACGCGGTAGATGTTCCGCATCGTGAGGTCCCAGAGCGGGTCCGTCGGCTTGGGGGAGTCGGCGCGGAGGAGCTTGAGGATCGTCCGCGGGCCGTTCTGCGAGGTCGACTGGGCCGGCCGGCCGTAGTCGCCGACGGTCACGAGCCGGCCGTCGGTCGTCTCGTACTGGTAGGCCACCGCGATGAGGTCGCTCTCGGTGAGCGAGGTGGCCAGCGAGATCCAGCCGAGCTGGGCGTCGAACGTGTAGTCGATGTTGGCCCGGAGCCGCTTGAACACGTTGTTGGCGAAGGCGCCGGTCGGCGGGAGCGGCCGCGCGAGCCCGTTGGCGATGTCGGCCGTGACGGAGGCGCCGTCCTGGCGGACGCCGTCGAGCACGGTCGTGGGGTACTGGTCGTTCGCGGGGTCCGGGAGCGCGACGGCCTCGTTGTCGTAGCGGCCCGTGACCGGGTCGAAGGCCCCGAGGTAGGCCTCGCCGCCGTCGAGCACGGACGCCGGCTCGCCGAGGTCGGCGAGGGCGACGGCCCACGTGGTCTCGATGTTCTCGTCGGTCGAGCTCGTGAGGCCGGGCTCGTGCTTCCACACCTCGATCCCGACGAACCGGCGGAGCCCGCCGCCCGCGCCCGCGCCCGGCGGGAGCTGCGGGTTCTGCGGCCGCTCGTGGGCCCGGTCCCACCAGTTGTGGAAGGCGTAGCCGAGGAAGAGGTGCGTGTCGTCCTCGTAGTCGTAGGGGGCCAGCGAGAACGTCTGGGCGTCGGCGCCGCCCTCGAACGTCTTGCTGACGGTCTCGGCGTCCTGCTGGGAGGCCACGGCCGTGACCGCGAGCGGCCCGAACTGGAGGTCGGTCCGGATCCCGAACAGCCGCTGGCCGCCGCGGATGAGCGTGGCCGGCGTCTGGAGGAACACGTTGCCGGCCTCGACGCGCTGGACGATGTCGTCCTCGTAGCCGGTGTAGACGAGCGAGACCTGGTTCTCGAAGTCGAACTGGCTCTGCGTGTCGTAGTTGACGTTGATGGCCAGCTTGTCGCCGATGGTCCCGGCCACGTTGAGGTTGAGGTCCTGGCCGAAGTCGGGCGCGAACGGCGTCCCGCTCTGGGAGAGCGACTGCTGGAGGCTGTTCTGGTCGTAGCGGACGCCGAGGTTGACGTTCGACGTGCCGTTGACCGTGAGGGCCACCTCGTTCTTGCCGAAGATGGTCGAGAACGCGCTCTCGTTGCCGCCCGGGATGTCGACGGCGAACCCGAACCCGTTCCGGCGGGCCTGCTGGCGGTCGGCGCGCTGGGCCGCGAGCGTGCGGAACTGGTCGCCGAGGGCCTCCTGCCGGCGGGCCGCGAGGAACTCGTCGAGCGTGAACGTGGCCGGCGTCCGGACCTCCTGCTCGCCGACGACCTCGCGCACGCGGTACGCGTAGGCGGCCGTGTCGAGCGTGACGTCGCGCCGCCAGTACGTCCCGAGCCGGCCGCGGACGCCGGGCAGGTAGCGCGGGACCACGGACACGTACGGGCTGCTGTCGAGCGGGCGCGGGAAGTAGGTCCGCGCCCGGACGGTCGAGTCCGCCTCGGTCGTGTCCGCGGCGACCCCAAGCGTGTCGGGGAGGGCGGCGGTGTCGGGGGGGGCGAGCCCCCCGTCCTCGTCCGTCGTGTCGGCCGCGGTCGTGTCCGAGGTGGCCGGGACCGGGAGCTCAGCCGGGGGGAGCTCCGCGGGGTCGGGGACGGCGACGGTGTCCGTGTCGGCCGCGACGCGCCAGGGCCACGACGCCGGGCCGGCGACGGCCGCGCGGTCGGGCCGGGCGAGGATCGCCAGCAGGCCGCCCAGCGCGAGGACGCTGAGCACGGCGGCACGGCGGGGGAGGAAGCGGGTCCGTCGGGACGGCGCGCGCAAGACGGGACGTTCGGCTACGGGTCGACGAAGCGGGGCCGCGGGGCGGCCGCCGGGACGTCGGGGAAACGGTCAGGGCGTAGCGAACGCGTCGATAGGGCGCGGGTGGGGGACGGAGCGCGGCGGGCCCGCGGCGGGCGGGCGGGGCCTCCAGGGACCGCGAAGCTACCCGTGGCCCCGGAGCCGGACAAGGGAGCTTCTGTGTGCCCGGGCCAACGGGCGCCCTCCCGTGCGTAGTCTGTCCGGCCCCGCCCCGCCCGCCCCTGCCGCCCCGCCCGGTCGT
>CAXRFJ010000495.1:0-2250 GCA_964229475.1 Rubrivirga sp. | reverse complement strand
CCACAGCCGGCCGTCCTCGGGGTCGACCACGCGCGGGACCTCGGCGGGCGGGAGGAAGCCGGCCCACCGCGCGTCGGGGTCGGTCGAGTCCACCGGCCGGCGCCCGTCGCGGCCGACGCGGCGGGGGATCTGGCCGGCGATGGTCCACCCGATCCGCCCGGCCCGGTCGCCGGCCATGAAGTTCTGCGCCGGGATGCCCGAGCGGTTCGCCGCGTCGAGCGCCTCGTCGAGCGACGTCGCCGTCTCGACGTCGAGCAGCCCGAGGTTCGTGGCCTCCGGGCGGTGGACCGTCCACTGCATGGCGTAGGCCGTCCCGTCGGTGTCGCGGGCCGTGACGGGGCCCCACGGCGTGTCGATCACCGTCCGCTGCCGGACCTCGTCGCCGACGGCCACATCGATCCGGAGCGTGTCGACGGCGACGCTCCCGGAGTCCGTCAGGACGTGGCCCGGCCGGTCCGGGTCCTCCACGAGGCGGACGTAGTCGATGTAGTCGCCGTAGGAGTTCGTGAAGCCCCACGCCACGCTCCCGTTGCTCCCGACGACAACGAGCGGCGCGCCGGGCAGCGTCACGCCGGTCACGCGCCGCCCGCCGTAGACGAGCGACGCCCGGAACCAGATGTGGGGGAGCCGGAGCCCGAGGTGCATGTCATCGGCGACGATGGCGCTGCCGGTCTCGCTGAGGCCGCCGGCGACGGCCCAGTTGTTGGAGCCCGGCGTCGGCGGGTCGTCGACCGCGCCCGCCTCGGCGCCGAGGCGGAAGCCCCCGAGTTGCTCGGGCGTGGGGACCGGCGGCGGCGTGATCGGGTCGCCCTCGATGGGCGCGTCCCAGTCGTCGCCCTGCGGCGTGAGGAAGTCCGCGAGGGCCTCGGGGAGCGCGGCGTAGATGGCGTCGCGCTCGAGCTCGACGCCGAAGCCGCCGTCGAACTGGAGGTCGAGCGTCATGGCGTAGGCGGCGAGGATCGAGTCCTCGGGCCGCCACGGCGCGGGCTCCTGGCGGAGGGCGAGGTACTCGAACGGCCGCGCGCCCAGCGCCTCGCGCCCGGCGTTGACGCCCGCGACGTAGGCGTCGAGCACGGCCCGCTGGTCCGGGGGCAGGGCCTCGACCGACCGACGGGCGCGCTCGCGGAAGCGGTGGGCCGCGAGCGTCGAGTCGGTGCGCCACGTGGCCTCGCCAAGGAGGGCCGAGAGCTCGCCGGCCGGCGCCCGCCGCAGGAGGTCCATCTGGAACAGCCGCTCCTGGGCGTGGACGTAGCCCAGCGCGCGCGCCGCGTCGGCCCGCGTCTCGGCCGTGATCGTCGGGACGCCGGCGGCGTCGCGCTCGACGGTCACGGGCGCCGAGAGCCCCGCGAGGTCGCGCTCGCCGTCGAGCGCCGGGAGGCTCCGGTGGAGCGCGCTCCCCACGCCGGCGGCCCCGAGGAGCACGAGCAGCACGACGGCGACGAGGACGATCAGGAGCAGGCGCTTCATCGGGGCCGAGAGTCAGGGGGGACCGGATGGTACGGACGGGCGTACACCGGGCTCACCCGCCCCGAACCCCCTCATGCCCAGCCGCAACGTGTACCACGTCGTCCCGCGCGAGGAGCGCTGGGGCGTCCGCCTCGAAGGCTCGCCGTCGCTCTCGTTCGAGACCGACGACAAGACGGCCGCCGTCGACCGGGCCGCCGGCTACGTCCGCCAGCTCGGCGCCGGCCGCGTCGTCGTCCACGGCGACTCGGGGCAGATCGAGACGGTCCACACCTTCGACCAGCTCCCGCCCGAGCACGGGTCGTGGCGCGAGGCCGTGCTGTCGCGGCCGGTGTACGTCGCCGTCGGCGCCGTCGCGCTCGTCGCGTTCGGCTACGGCCTCCAGCGGCGACTGAGGTAGGGACCCCACCCGCCTCGGCGAAGCGTCCGAGGCGGAGCTAGTCGTCGAAGCGCGGCATCTGTCGCATCCGCTCGGTCTCCTGCTCGCGGACCTGCTCCTGCACGTCCTCGTTCTCCCACCCCCGCGTGATGAGGACGGTCGCGAGGACCGACAGGCCGAGGATCAGGCCGACCATGACGGCGACGAACGTGCGGGTCTGCTTCCGAGTGAGCGGCATGGGACGGGCGGGGCGGTCCGGGAAGGAACCGCCGGCCCGGGGACGTGATCCGCGAAGCCTCCGTGGGGAGCGCTACACCGCGGCCCCGTCGGCCCCGACGCCGGCTTGGAGGCCCCACTGGCGGACGAGCGCGTGGGCGTAGGCCAGCGTCCGCTCCAGGTTCTGGACC
>CAXRFJ010000494.1:0-6729 GCA_964229475.1 Rubrivirga sp. | reverse complement strand
CGCCCGCCCCGCGGCGCGTCGGCTCCGCGCCCCCGACCGCCGGGCTGAGGGCGCCGAGCGCCCGCGACTGCGACGCCGCGCCGGCGGGCGCGGCCTCGTAGGCGAGGAGGTCCGCCCGGGCGGCCGCCGTCACCGCCAGCGGGCCGACGGGCACGCCGAGGCGGGCGAACACGGCGCCGGAGCGGACGCGCTCGCGCTGGTCGGTGAGCACCTCGGCGCCCGGCCGGCCGCCGTCGTTGGCGCGCTCGAGCCGGTCGTCGCGCTGCGCCTCGGCCTCGACGCCGACGCCCCACGCGACGCGCCCGCCGCCCTCCACGACGGCGCGGAGGCCGCCCGAGAGCCGGTCGAGCGTGATGTAGCGGGGGATGATCGGGTTGTCGAGCGTCCGCGCGCCGCCGGTCGCGGTCACGCGGAGCCGGGCGCCGCCGAGCGGCCGGGCGAGCGAGAGCGCGAGGTGCCCCTGCGCGAGCCGCTTCCGCGCGTCCTGCGTGATCGACTCCGGCCGGACCTGCCGCGGGTCGTCCGCCGCCTGCGCCGCCGTGATCCCGCCCGGCGACTCGGCCCGCGGCACGCACGCCCCGAGCCCGACGAGCCCGACCGTCCGCCCCCCGCCCAGATCCGCCGAGCCGGAGACGCCGCCGCGATACGCCTCGACGGCGCTCTGCTGGCGGAAGCCGTCCTGCGAGAGCGCCGAGCCCCAGACCGACAGGCGCCGGCCGGCGCCGACGTCCGGCCGCGCGACGGCCTCGGCCTTTCTCAGCCCGTACGCCCCGCCCAGCGCGCGGACGCGCCCGCCGCCGCCCGCCCCGGCCTCGGTCGACAGCGCCAGCACGCCCGCCGACCCGCTCCCCCAGAACGTCGAGGCCGGCCCCCGCAGGACCTCGACGCGCTCGACCAGCCCGGCCTCGATCACGTTGAGCTGCGTCTGGCCGTCGGCGAGCGTGAGCGGGACGCCGTCGAGCAGCACGTGCGTCCCGCGGACGCCGAACGCCGCCCGCCAGCCGAGCCCGCGGACGAGCACCCGCTCGCCCGTCGAGGGGTTGCCGCGGTCCGAGACCCACAGGCCCGGGAGCCCGCGGCCGACGGCGTCGAGCGTCGTGGCCGGGTCCGTGACCCGCTCCGCCTCGGTGCGCGCGCGGACGGCCAGCGCGAGCGGCGCGCGGGCCGGGACGAGCGCGAACGGCGCCGCCGTGACCTCGACCCCGCCGAGGTCACGGACCGCCGTCGTGTCGGGCTGGGCGCGGGCCGTCGCGGCGAGCGCCAGCGCGACCATCCACGCCGACACCACGCCGTAGGGGCGACTCGCCGAGTCGCCCCTACCCCACGTCCATCCGGATCGCCGAAGGCGTGCGCCCATCTACTCTGCCAGCGGCGCGAGGCGCCACACGGCCCCGTCGGTGTCGTCGGTGAGGACGTAGAGCGAGCCGTCCGGCCCCGTCTCCACGTCGCGGATGCGGACGCCGAGCGCGACGGTCTCCTCGTGCGCGACGGCGTCGCCCTCGAGCTCGAGGCGGACGACGCCCTGCCGGCCGAGGCTCGCGAGCATCAGGCTCCCGGTCCACTCCGGGATCGCCTCGCCCGTGTAGAACGCCATCCCCGACGGCGAGATCACCGGCGACCAGGCGCGGACGGCGGCCGTCAGGTCGGGGCGCGTCGAGGGGTCGGGGATGGGCGTCCCGCTGTAGTTGACGCCGGCGCTCACGAGCGGCCAGCCGTAGTTGGCCCCGCGCCGGATGAGGTTGAGCTCGTCGCCGCCGCGCGGGCCGAACTCGGTCTCCCAGATCTCGCCCGTCGCCGGGTGCACGGCGAGGCCCTGCCCGTTCCGGTGGCCGTAGCTCCAGATCTCGGGCCGCGCGCCGTCCCGTCCCACGAACGGGTTGTCGTCGGGCACGGCGCCGTCGCGGGTCAGGCGGACGAGCACGCCGACGGTGTCGCCGAGGTCCTGGGCCGGGTCCTTCTGGCCCCGGTCGCCCGAGGACACGAGCAGCGTGCCGTCGGGCGCGAACGCGACGCGAGAGCCGAAGTGGCGCCCGCCGCCGTGGAACGGCGCCTGGACCCACAGGTCCTCGAACCCGACGAGCGCCTCGCCCTCCAGCCGGCCGCGGCCGACGGCCGTCGCCGCGCCGCCCGGCCCGGGCTTGGCGTAGGTCAGGTACACGAGCGCGGTCGTCTCGAAGTCGGGGTCGAGGGCCACGTCGAGCAGCCCGCCCTGCCCCTCGTCGGCGACCTCGGGCGTGCCGGCCACGACCGCCAACGCGCCGTCGCCGAGGAGGTGGAGGCGGCCGGCCCGCTCCGTCACGAGGGCCCGCCCGTCGGGGAGGAACGCGAGGCCCCACGGGTGGTCGAGCCCGGTCGCCACCTCGTAGACGCCGAGCGTCCCGGCCTCGGTCTCCACCGTCGCCACGGGATCAGCGGCGGCGGAGGCCGCCGGCGGCCCGGCCGGCTCCGGCTGGGCGCACGCGCCGGCGGTCAGGAGCAGGACGGCGAGGAACGGGAGGCGGGGCATCGGCGGGGAGGCGGGCTCGCCCGTCGGGACCGCCCGGCGCGCGGCACAGTTCCGCCCGCTCAGCCGCGACGGGCGGGGCCGATCGGCCCGAGGTGCGTCGGGTGGGCCCGGTCGGGGCGCCGGAGCCCGTAGCCGAGCGCCCGGTCCATCCCGATGTGGGCCCCCCAGACGAGGGCGACCGGCAGGCCGAGGCCCCACCCGGCGAGGGGGGCGGCGAGCGCGAGCATCGCGGGCGCGGCGTACGTGTGGGCCGCGTTGTAGGCCGCCGCGCCGGCCCGCGGCCCCCGGAGGTAGCCGACCGCCGCGAGGTCGGGCGCCAGGAGGAGGGCGACGAACAGCCACCCCGGGGCGCCCGTCTGCGCGAAGCCCCAGGCGCCGGCGGCGAGCGCCGCCAGCCCTTCGAGGCGGAGGAGGAGGGCCGGGCGGGTCACGCCGCGCGCCTACGGCCCGGCCCCGCGCGGGTTACCGCCCCACCACGACCGGCCGCGCGGCCTCGAACCCCGGCGCCCGGAGCCGGACGACGTACGTCCCGGCCGGCAGCCCGTCGGTCGGGACCGCGACCGTCCGCTCGCCGCCGCCGTGCGGGCCGTCGAGCACGACGCGGACCTCGCGGCCCAGCACGTCGAGGAGCACGAGGCGGACCGGGCCCGGCCGCGACGTCGAGAACGCCACGCGGGCGCCGCCGAGGGCCGGGTTCGGGTACGGCGTCCCCAGCGCGTCGGCCGCGACGTCGCCCGCCTCGGCGTCCGTGCCGCCCACTCCGATCCCGACGAGTTGGAGCGTGTCGACCGGGACGGCCGCGTCGCTCTCGACGATGAGCGCGGCCTCCACGCGGCCCGGGGCGTCGGGGGCGAACGTGACCCTGACCGACTGGCTCTGGCCGAGGTAGACGATGTACGGGACCCAGGTGGCCGGCGTCGTCGGCGTGACGGTAAAGCGGGGGTCGGTGGTGCGGAGCCCCGTGACCCGGATCGGGCGGATCCGGCCGTTGGTCATGGCCGTCGTGACCGTCGCCTCCGTCCCCACCGCGACCTCCTCGAGCACGATCTCCCGGTCGAGGTACGCGAACGACGGGACCCGGGGCGAGGCCGTGACCACGAGGTTCGCGGGCCCGACCGAGTTGCCCTCGAAGGTGACCGTGCCCGCGAGGTTGCGCGTCGTGCGCGGCTGGATCCGGAGCGTCCCCTCGATGGCCTCGCCCGGCGCGAGCTCGAAGGCGGACGGCGTGAACGACAGGTCCGGCTCGCTCGCCGTGACGGCGGTCACGCGGAGCGGGGCCGTCCCGGTGTTGCGGACCGTCACGCTCCGCTCCTCCGGGCCGTCCACCTCCCCGAACGCGACGGTGCCGACGTTCGTCGCCGCGAAGGCGAAGTCGGCGCCGAGCATGTCCGTCTCGATCACGACGAGCCCCTCCTCGCTGACGTACGCGAGGCCAGTCTCGCCCCAGCGGACCAGCGAGCGGGGCGAGTGCGAGCCCTCCAACCGGAGCCCCGCCGTGCCGAGCGCCCGGTACGCGAGCCACTCGAACGAGTCGAGGTCGTAGACGACGAGGTAGGCCACGGAGTCGCGGCGGGCGAGCGCGGCGACCCGGCCGAGGTCGGGGAGCGGGCGGACCGCCTCGATGCTCACCCGGCCGGCCAGCTCGACGGCGTCGTAGTCCCAGAGCTGGCGGTCGTACTGCGCCACGAACGCCCCGGTCTCGGCCTCCACGGTCACCCCGTTCGAGCCGTAGAGCCGGTCGGCGGAGACCACGAAGTCGCCGCCGGGCCCGAACAGGGAGGAGACGCCCGGCGGGGGCACGTCGTCGTTCGTCTCGGCGACGACCACGCGGTCGAGGCCGTCCGCCGTCAGCCCGAGGCGGAGGAGCTGGTCGAGGCCGGTGTCCGGGTCGGCGGGCGGCGGCACGCCGTAGCCGGCGCCGCGGTACCCGAAGGCCGCCTCGGGGTCGGCGCCGAACGCGACGGCCGGGGCGCTCGTGACCGTCTCCGGTTGCTCGACGCCGTCGACGTAGAGGGCCGTCCCGGTGTCGTCCTCGCTCGAGAACCGGGCGCGGCGCGCCACGACGACCACGTCGGGGTCGCCGGGCCGGACGGCGATGTCGTTGGCGAAGCGGGGGCCGAGGAACGGGTCGGTGCCCAGCGAGAACGTCGAGGCCACCGCCCACGCCGCCACGTCGATGCGGGCCACGGCGTTGCGGCTGAGGAGGCCCGCGTAGAGCGTGCTCCCGTCGTCGGAGAGCGCCAGCCGGGCCGCGCCGCGGTCGAGGTCGAGCGCGTCGAGGACGGCGCCCGTGGCCGGGTCGAGGGCGAGGATCGAGCCCCGCTCCGGCGTGTCGTCGGCGACGCTCACGTAGAGCCGGCCGCGCGCCTCGTCGTAGACGACGTCGTAGGCGCCCGGCAGATCGACGCGGACGGTCGTCTGGGCGACGGCCGTCGCGGCGAGGAGGAGCAGGAGAGCGGCGAGGGTACCGAGACGCATACGGAGGAATTCAGGGGTACACGACACCAAAGTAGACGCGGGGCGGCCGCGGCCGCGTGCGAGGGGCCCGAACCGTCCGTGCAGCCCCCTCAACCGTCGCCGTGACACCCGGGCAGCCGACGCGCGTACGCGCCCCGATGCCCGCGCCCCTCGCCCCGCCCGCCCCGTCTCCCTCCGCCTCGGCCCCACCGCGGGCCGGGTCGGCGGCGCCGGCCCCCATCGAGGTCGCGCGGCCGGCGCGGCGGCGGTTCCGCCTCGCGCGGGCCTACGCGGCGGCGCTCCGCGTGGCCGCGAGCTACCTGTGGTTCGAGGTCTGGGCCCGCGTCCGCGGGCCGCGGTGGCGGGCCCGGCGAGCGCCCGCGCTCCACGCCCGCAACGGCCGCCGCGTGCGGACGTCGATCCTCACGCTGCGGGGCCTGTTCATCAAGGCCGGCCAGCTGGCGAGCGTCCTCACGACGCTCCTCCCCGAGCCGTTCCGCGCCGAGCTGGAGGGGCTGCAGGACCGCGTGCCGGCGAGCCCGCCCGAGGCGGCCCGCGCCCGGGTCGAGGCCGAGCTCGGCGCCCCGCCCGAGGCGCTCTTCGCCACGTTCGAGGCCCTGCCGGTCGCCAGCGCGTCGCTCGCGCAGGTCCACCGCGCGACGCTGCTCGGCCCCGCCCGTCCCGACGCCCAGGCGGGAGACCCCGGCGGCGACGGCGCGGCCGGCACCCTCCGCCCGGTCGCCGTCAAGGTCCAGCACGCCGACATCGACGCCATCGCGCGGCTCGACCTCCGCGCCATCCAGACCATCCTCCGCGCCGTCGGGCGCGTGTTCGGCGTCCGCGGGCTGCGGGAGCAGTTCGCCGAGATCGAGGACGTGATCCTCGGCGAGCTCGACTTCGAGCGGGAGGCGGCCGCGGCCGCCGAGATCGGGCGGGCTCTGGGCCGCGGCGTGGCCGTCCCGGTCGTCGTCCCCGAGCGCTCGACGCGGCGCGTGCTCACGACCGAGTTCGTCGACGGGATCAAGGCCGGCGACCTGGCCGCGCGCGACGCCGCCTGCGTCGACCGGCCGGCGCTCGCCGAGCGGATCCTCGACACGTACGGGGCCATGATCTTCCGCGACGGGCTCTACCACGCCGACCCGCACCCCGGCAACCTGCTCGTCCGCCCCGACGCCGCGCAGCCCGGCGGGTTCGAGCTCGTGTTCCTCGACGTCGGCGCCGTCGCCCGGCTGCCGCCCGAGATGCGCCGTGGGCTGGCCGAGATGGTCGCCGGCGTCCTTGCCCGCGACGCCGCCCGCGTGACGGCCGCCCTCGACGTGATGGGCTTCACGGCGGACGGCGGCTCGCTCGAGGCCACCGCCGCCGTCCGCCAGCTCATCGAGGGCGTCCACGAGCGGATGCTCCGCGGGGCCGACCCGATGGCGTGGCGCCTCGGCGACCTCACGCTCGAGGCCGCGATGGCCCAGCACGCCGAGACGTTCGACGCCATGGCCGACCTCGGCGTCTCCGTGACCGACCTCACGAGCGCCTTCCGCGTCCCCCGCGACTGGATCCTGCTGGAGCGGACGGCGCTCCTGCTCATCGGCCTCTGCGCCGCGCTCGACCCCAACGTGAACCCGCTCCGCGTGATCGAGCCGCACATCCGGCCGCTCACGCGCGAGGCCGTCCCCGAGATCGGCCGCGCGCTCTGGGCCGAGGTCCCGACCGCCGGGCGGCTCCCCCTCGGCCTCCCGGCCCGGGCCGACCGGGTCCTCGCCGAGGCCGAG
>CAXRFJ010000493.1:0-3954 GCA_964229475.1 Rubrivirga sp. | reverse complement strand
CGCCCCGCCCTCCCCCCCACACGGCACATGCCCCCCCCCCACGACGCCCTCCCCCGCTCCGAGGCCCCGCGCCGCGAGCACCTCGACGCCCTCACCGGCCCGGTCCCCGTCGACGAGCTCGACCTCGACGGCGACCCGGCCACGGGCTCCGGCCGCGGCCCGATCTGGGTCCGGCTGCTCGCGCTCTTCGCGATCCTGTTCCTGTTCGTCGTCGCGCTCGAGCTGATGGGCGACGGGATCAAGGCGCTCGGGCAGGGCACCTTCGACCTCGAGGGGTTCCTCGCCCGGGCGACCCACAGCCCGCTGCTGGCGCTCATCACCGGCATCCTGGTCACGAGCCTCGTCCAGTCGTCCTCGACGACGACGTCGCTGGTGGTCACGCTCGTGGCGACGGGCTCGCTCCCGCTGGCCAACGCGGTGCCCGTGATCATGGGCGCCAACATCGGGACGACCGTGACCAACACGATCGTGTCGATGGGCCACGTGACGCGGCCCGACGAGTTCCGGCGGGCGATGGCGGGGGCGACCGTCCACGACTTCTTCAACTGGCTGTCGGTCCTCGTGCTGCTCCCGCTGGAGGTGTTCTTCGGGGCGATCTCGAAGCCGGCGGCGGCCCTCGCCGGCGCGGTCCCGGGCGTCGACTCCGGCGGCCTCGGCGACACGCCGTTCGAGGTCGTGTCCGGCCTGCTGGCGTCGCTCCTCGGGGAGATCCCGTGGCTGATGGCGGTCGTGGGGCTGATCCTCCTGTTCATCGCCCTGCGCTACCTCGTCGTCGTGCTGAAGGGGTTCGTGCTCGGGCGGATGGAGGGCGTCCTCGACAAGTACGTGTTCGGCAACCCGCTCAAGGCGATGGCCTTCGGCGTGGTGCTCACGTTCCTCGTCCAGTCGTCGTCGGTGTCGACGTCGATCGTGGTGCCGCTCATCGGGGCGGGCATCCTGACCGTCCCGCGCGTCTTCCCGTACATGCTCGGGGCGAACGTCGGGACGACCGCGACGGCCATGCTGGCGGCGCTCGTGGCGGTCGCGGGCGGCGAGCCCGCCGCCGTCGCCGGGCTCACGGTCGCGTTCTGCCACTTCCTGTTCAACGTGTTCGGGATCGCGCTGATCTACCCGATCAAGGCCGTCCGCAGCGTCCCGATCCGGATGGCCGAGTGGGTCGGCGAGCTGGCGTTCAAGAACCGGCTCTACGCCGTGGCCTACATCCTCGGGCTGTTCTACCTGCTCCCGCTGGCGCTCGAGTTCATCATCTAGCGCCGGGCGGGCGCGACCGGGCGCGCCGGGCGCGGGGGGCCGTACCACGCGCCGACGCCCCCGGACCCCCATGCGCCTCGCCCTCCTCCTCGCCGCCGTCCTCGCCGCGCCCGCCTGCGCGCAGCCGGTCGACACGCCCGCCGCCGTCCCCGACGACCGTCCGAGGCGGGCGGACTCGGTGATCTCGCGGGCGTCGCCGGTCCCGAGCCCGGCCGGCGTCGACTCGCTCACGACGACGGACCTGGCGGTCCCGCTCGGCGCCGACCGCGTGACGGTCCGCGTCCACACGGCGCCGACGACGGACGCGCTCGGGTCGCCGGGCGTGGAGGCGTTCCCGCTCAACGCGTTGAACCTCCACGACGACGAGAGCACGTCGGTCGAGGCCGCGCTCGACGTGCTCCGCCAGCGCGGCGGGCGCGTGGTCGAGCTGGTCCACACCGGCGACCGGAACGTGGCGTTCCGCGTCCTGGCCGGCCGCGTCTATGCGGAGGGCGAGGACCGGCCCGAGTTCGCGAGCTACGCCGCCGACCCGAACCGGATGTTCACGCCGGCCGGCCGGGACCGGACGCTCGCCGCGCTCTCGACGGCCGACGCCCGGGGCGCCGAGGCGCTGGCGGCCTTCGCCGACTCCGTCCTCGCCGTCTACGCCGCCGAGCCGCCGGCCGTCGTCCTCACGCTCCACAACAACACCGAGGCCAGCTACTCGGCCGCCTCGTACCTGCCCGGCGCGCAGTACGCCTCCGACGCCGCCGCCGTCACGGTCCACGACGGGACCGATC
Source organism: Rubrivirga sp. (assembly GCA_964229475.1). Classification (GTDB taxonomy): domain Bacteria; phylum Bacteroidota; class Rhodothermia; order Rhodothermales; family Rubricoccaceae; genus Rubrivirga. Next base: position 1,924 of record CAXRFJ010000493.1, on the reverse strand, counting down.
CCGACGACTTCTTCTTCGTCACGGACCGCGCGATCTACGACGCGCTCGTGGCCCGCGGCTTCAACGCCGTGCTCCAGGACAACGACGCGGCGACCGACGACGGGTCGCTCTCGGTGTGGGCCGCGCGGCGTGCCGTGCCCTACGTCAACGTCGAGGCGCAGCACGGGCACCGCGACGAGCAGGCGGCCATGCTCCTCGCGCTCCTCGACGTCCTGGGCGCCCCGCGCTAGTCCGGTCGATTCCGTGTGAGGAGCGGGGGGGAGGCCGGACCCGTCCCCGGGAGGGGCCGTATGAGACGGGCCCCTCTCTCTGCCCGTCATGCTCCGGAAGTCCTTCGCCGTCGTCGCACTCCTCGTCCTCGGAGGGCTCGTCGCCGCCGCGCTCCGAACCACGGCCGACCCCGAGGGCGTGGTCATCCCCGACCCCATCGAGCGCGACCTCGGCGACATCCTCGAGCGCGACACGCTCGTCGCGCTCACGTCGTACACGTCGACGAGCTACTTCCTCTACCGCGGCCAGGCGTTCGGCTTCGAGTACGAGCTGCTCCGCGACTTCGCCGAGGACCAGGACGTGGTGTTCCAGATCCGCGTGGTCCCGCGCGACAGCATCCTGTACTACCTCAACGCCGGCCTCGGCGACATCGCCGCGTCGCGGCTGCAGCCGGTCGAGGAGGACACGGCGCGGTTCGACTTTACGCGCAACCTCTACGAGACGCAGCCGGCCGTCGTCCAGGCGACGGGGCCCATCGACACCTCGGCGGTCGAGACGCCCGACGTGCCGGAGGAGATCGTCGAGCGCGCCGAGCAGGTCGACACGACGGGCGACGTGGCGACCGACCCGCTCACGATCCGCGCCCGCCGCGTCCAGCGGCCGTCGGACCTCGCCGGCCAGGCCGTCTTCCTGCCCGACGACGACCCCTACGTGTCGCGGCTCGTGGAGCTCGAGAACGAGATCGACGGGACCATCGAGATCGTCGAGGTCGACACGACGAGCGAGGCGCTCATCCGCAACGTGGCCGTCGGCAACATCGAGCTGACCGTCGCGCAGGAGAACGTGGCGCAGCTGGAGGAGGGGTACTACTCGAACCTGCTCGTCCGCCCGGCCGTCGGGGCGCCGCACGGCGTCGCGTGGGCCGTCCGCGACAACGCGCCCGCGCTGCTGTCGGCGCTCAACGACTGGATCGCGGAGAACCGCGAGACGCGGCGCTGGAACCAGCTCTACCGGAAGTACTACGTCGACCGCCGCGGCTACCGCGAGCGGATCGAGACGGGCTTCCTCACGGCCCGGACCGGCAACCTCTCGGGCTACGACGACTACCTCAAGCGCTACGCGCCGACGGTCGGGTGGGACTGGCGGCTGCTCGGGAGCCAGATGTACCAGGAGAGCCGGTTCGAGCCGCGCGCGCGGTCGTGGGCCGGCGCGATGGGCCTGCTCCAGATCATGCCCGGCACGGCCCGCGACCTCGGCCTCGGCGACCCCTACGACCCCGAGGCCAACATCGAGGCGGCGACGCGCTACCTCAAGTGGCTGGAGGACAACTACTGGGCCGAGCGGATCCCCGACCCCGACGAGCGGGTCAAGTTCATCCTCGCCAGCTACAACGCTGGCGCGGGCCACGTCATGGACGCCCAGCGGCTCACCGAGGCGGAGGGGGGCGACCCGAGGCTGTGGGAGGACGTCGCGTTCTGGCTGCTCCAGAAGTCGGACCCGAGCGTGTACAACCGGCCGGAGGTCCGCCACGGGTACGCCCGCGGCCTGGAGCCCGTCCACTACGTCTCGATCATCCTCGAGCGCTACGAGCACTACCGCCAGTTCGTCGAGGGCGAGGAGGGCGCCGACGCCGTGCCGGAGCAGGAGCTCGGCGCCTGACCCCGGCGGCTCTCCCCGGGGCGCTTCCGGGCGCCCGGGATGGGGCGCCCGGAAG
>CAXRFJ010000492.1:0-3813 GCA_964229475.1 Rubrivirga sp. | reverse complement strand
AGCGTGGGAGGTTCCGGCGGCTCGGCCCCCCGGGGCGCCGAGGCGGGCGGGGCGGCGTCAGGCGCCGCGGACGAGGGGGACGAACTGGACGCCGTCGAACCGCTCGTCGGCGAAGGCGTCGGGGCCGGTCTTGGTGATCCGGTGGAGCACCTGCCGCTTCGGCGGGCCGACCGGGATGAGGAGGCGGGCGTCCGGCAGGCCCTCGGCGGGGGCGCGGAGCTGGTCGCGGAGCTCGGCCGGGACCTCGGGCCCGCCGGCCGTCACGATGACCGCGTCGAACGGGGCGAAGCCGGGCCACCCGTAGGTCCCGTCGCCCACCTGCGTGCGGACGACGCGGTCGTAGCCGAGCGCCTTCAGGATGGGGCGCGTCTTCCGGAGGAGGGCGGCGTGGCGCTCGATCGAGAACACGCGGGCGCCGAGCTCGGCGAGGACGGCCGCCTGGTAGCCACTCCCGGTCCCGACCTCCAGCACGCGCTCGCCCTCGCGGACGGCCAGCAGCTCCGTCATCCGGGCGACGGTGAACGGCTGCGAGATCGTCTGGCCCTCGCCGATGGGGAGCGCGACGTCGTCGTAGGCCTGGCGGTGGAGGCCGTCGTCGGGGATGAAGCGGTGGCGCGGCACGCGGCCGACGGCGTCGAGCACGCGCTCGTCGGCGATGCCGCGCTCGCGGAGGGCGTCCACGAGCCGGCGGCGGAAGGCGGCGGCCTGGCGGTCGGTGAGCAGCACTAGGTCGTGGCGTCGGGCGGGGGCGTCTCGTCGGCCTCCCCGCCGGGGGCCGCGTCGCGGCGGTCGGGCGAGAACGCGTCGAGCAGGCGCTGCTCGACCTCGGCGAGCGAGAGCCCGACGTCGAGCCGGCCGTTCTCGGCGACCGAGATCTTGCCGGTCTCCTCGCTCGTCACGATGACGAACGCGTCGGTCCGCTCGGTGAGCCCGACGGCGGCGCGGTGGCGGAGGCCGAGGTGCGGGTCGAGCGAGCGCGCGTCGGAGACCGGGAGGATGCACCGGGCCGCCTCGACCTTCTGGCCCTGCACGATCACGGCGCCGTCGTGGAGCGGGCTGTTCGGGAAGAAGATGGCCGTCAGCAGGTCGCGCTCGACGTCGGCGTGGATCTGCGTCCCGGACTCGATGTAGTTGCGGAGGCCGGTGCTCCGGGCGAACGCGATGAGCGAGCCCACGCGGTCGCGGCTCATCTCCTGGATCGCCCCGATGACCTCGTCGGTGATCTTCTGCCGCGGCGGCTGCGTCACGAGGCGCCGGACGATCGGGTTCCGCCCGAGCAGGAACAGCGCCTGCCGGATCTCCGGGGCGAACAGGATGAGGACCGCCAGCACGAACACGTCGCCGACGGCCCCGAAGATGGTCGAGAGCGTCGTCAGGCCCACGGCCCGGACGATCTCGTTGACGGCGTAGAGGCCGAGGAGCGCGACGGCCACCTGGACCGCGATCGTGCCGCGGATGAGCCGGTAGCCCTGGTACACGAGGACGGCCGTGATGGCGACGTCCACGAAGTCGAGCCACCGGATCGGGACGAACCCGACGCGGAGGCCCTCCTGGAGGAGCAGCGCGAGCGGCAGGTCCGGGCTCACGGCATGCCTCGCTCCGCGCCCGAGGCCGACAGGGCGACGCCGATCGTGCTGAGCACCTCGACGGTCTCGCGCACGTCGTGGGCGCGGACGATGTGCGCGCCGCGGACGACCGCCAGCGCGGCCAGCCCGAGCGACCCGTACAGCCGCTCCGCCACGGGCGCTGGATGCTCCGGCGTGCCGAGCACGGCGCCGACCGTGCTCTTGCGCGAGACGCCGACGAGCACCGGCCAGCCCTCGGCCACGAGCCGGTCCGCCTCGGCGATGAGGCAGAGGTTCTGGCCGACCGTCTTGCCGAACCCGAAGCCGGGGTCCACGATCACGTCGCCCACGCCGGCCGCCTCGGCGCGGGCGACCGAGCGGCGGAGGCCCGCGATCACGTCCGCGACCACGTCGCCGTAGGCGTCGGCGGGCGCCGTGCCGCCCGTCTTGGCGAGCGAGTGCATGACGACCAGCGGCGCGCCGTACTCGGCGGCGGCGGCGGCCGTCCCGACGCCCTCGCGCAGCCCGGTCACGTCGTTGACGACGTGGGCCCCGGCCCGCAGCGCCTCGCGCGCGACCGCGCCCTTGACCGTGTCGACCGAGATCAGCACGTGCGGGACCTCGCGGGCGATGGCCTCGACGACGGGCACGACGCGGTCGAGCTCCTCGTCGAGGCCGACCGGCCGGGCCCCGGGCCGCGTCGACTCGCCGCCGACGTCGACCAGCGACGCCCCGGCCTCGGCCATCGCGCGGGCGTGCTCAACGGCGGCGCGGACGCCCGCGTAGCGCCCGCCGTCCGAGAACGAGTCGGGCGTGACGTTGAGGACGCCCATCACGTGCGGCCGGTCGAGCGGGAGCGGCCGGCCCCGGCAGTCCAGCGCGCGGCGGGCGGGGGCGGGCGGAGCGGGCGGGGCGAGGGGCGGCATGGGCGGGATCGGGCACCCGAAAGCTACGACGGGGGGGCGGCAGGCTCCGGCCCGGAACCGGGCGGACTTCATCTTCCGTACACATATCGGCGGATCCTCCGTAGACTCCGCCCGCGACGTCCTGCCGCCCCCTCTGCGGCCCCACCCACCCAGTCTGCGTCTCGTCCCTTGTCCCTCTAGCCGCCCCCCGGCCGCGCCATGTATGTCCCCCGAAGCCAGCGGATGCTGGACCAGTACCTCCAGGAGATCGGGCAGATTCCGCTGCTGACCGCCGAGGAGGAGGTCGAACTCGCCCAGCGGATCCAGGCGGGCGACGACGAGGCGCTCCACCACATGGTCCGGGCGAACCTCCGGTTCGTGGTGTCGGTCGCCAAGAAGTACCAGGGCCAGGGCCTCACGCTCGCCGACCTCATCAACGAGGGGAACTACGGGCTGATCAAGGCGGCCCAGCGGTTCGACGAGACGCGCGGGTTCAAGTTCATCTCGTACGCCGTCTGGTGGATCCGGCAGGCCATCCTGCAGGCGCTCGCCGAGCAGGCCCGGACGGTCCGCCTCCCGCTCAACCGGATCGGGACGATCTCGAAGATCCGGAAGGCGTCGGCGCGGCTCGCGCAGGCCTACAAGCGCCCGCCGAACGTCGAGGAGCTGGCGGCCGAGCTCGACCTCCCGCCGCAGAAGATCGAGGACGCCCTCCGCCACCAGTCGCGCTCACTCTCCGTCGACGAGCCGTTCGGCGAGGAGGACGACAACAACCTCCTCGACGTCCTCGCCGACGCGGCCGACACGCCGCCCGACGAGCAGCTCGTGGGCGAGAGCGTCAAGAGCGACATCGAGCGGGCGCTCGCCACGCTGGCCCCGCGCGAGGCCGAGATCACGCGGCTCTACTTCGGCATCGGCCGCGAGACGCCCATGACGCTCGAGGAGATCGGGCAGGAGTACGAGCTCACGCGCGAGCGCGTCCGCCAGATCAAGGAGACGGCGCTCCGGAAGCTCCGCCAGAAGGGCCGGCGCCAGGAGCTCCAGTCGCACATGGGCAGCTAAGGGCGCGGGCCGCCCCGCCGCGGCGCCGAGGCGGGGCCGGTCGCCCCGGGGGCACGGCCGGCGGGCGCCGCCCCGTTCGGACGGGGCCGCTCCCTCCGCTCCGCTCGCACCGAGCCGGCCGTGACCCGCCTCGCCCTCGTCTCCCTGCTCGCGGCCCCCGCGGCCCGCGCCCAGCCCGCGACGGCGCCCGCGGCGGGCGGGCCCGCGGCCGAGGCCCATGCCCTCCTCGCGGCCGGCGACTCGGCGGCGGCCTACGACGCCGTCCGCCGCGGGCTCCGCGA
>CAXRFJ010000491.1:0-2231 GCA_964229475.1 Rubrivirga sp. | reverse complement strand
CAGACGGGCGTGTCGAAGCTCTCGAACTCGTTCTCGGGCACCCACGTCGCCGTGTAGTGCGAGACCATCTTGGGCAGGTAGCCGCGCGTGCTCTGCACGAGCCCGAGCCCGACGACGCCCGGCACCGGCGTCTGCCCGATGTCGCCGCCGTCCGCCACGATGAGCCGGTCGGGGTCGACGTCGCGGATCGCGCCGACGAGCCGGTGGGCCACCTCGACGTAGCGGCTCTGGTCGCCGTGCATCCACGGCGGCTCGTTGAACAGGTCGTACGAGACGGCCTGGTTGGAGGTGTGCTTGTAGCGCTCGGCGAGCGTCCGCCAGTGCAGGAGCGCGGCCTCCATGGCGAGCTCCATCTCGGCCCGCGGGCTGTCGAAGAGGAGGTGCGGCTCGAGCTCGCGCTGGTTGACGCAGTAACCCGGGATCCGGTGGAGGTTGAGGTTGACGTGGAGCCCGTGCTTCTCGCCGTACTCGACGGCCTCGTCGACCTTGGCGAGCCCGTCCTCGTCGATCCGCATCCAGTCGTCGGGCGAGGACCACGCCCAGTACGACATCGGGATGCGGACGAAGTCGAAGCCGAGCTCGGCGATCCAGGCGAAGTCGTCCTCGACGAACGACCGCTCGCGGTCGCCGCCGGTCAGCTCCGTCAGGGTGAACCCGCGCCAGCGCGGGATGCGCGGCTGCGTCCGCGTGCCGGGCACCTCGCCGGGCCGGCTGACGACGACCTCGCCGTCGGTCGAGCGCGCGGCCGTCGGGGCGAGGCCGGCGCCCCCCGCCGCGGGCGCCGAGGCGGGCGGGGCGGCCGTGCTCGCGCAGCCGGCGACGGTGAGGCCGGCGGCGGCGGCCGAGGCGGAGCCGAGGAAGGCGCGGCGGTCCATGAGCGGTTTTGTCAATTGAGTGGACGAAATAGAATACATTCATCCGCAAGCGCTTCCAACTCCGCCATGGCCCGGCCCCCGACCCCCTGTCTCGCCGCCGTCCTCGCGCTCGGCCTCGCCGCCTGCGCCCCCACCCGCCCGGCCCCGGCCCGCATGGCCTCCCCCTTCCCCCACTCCGCCGACGCCGGCGCGCCCGCCCTCGCGGGCCGGACCGCCTACGACCCGGCCACCCAGGCCCTCACGGTCACCGGCGCCGGGACCAACATGTGGGCCGACCGCGACGAGTTCCAGTTCGCGTGGGCCCCGATGGCCGGCGACTTCCTCCTCACGGCCGACGTCGCGTTCGAGGGCGAGGGCGTCGACCCGCACCGGAAGCTGGGCTGGATCGTCCGCCCGTCGCTCGACGCCGACGCGCCGTACGTCGACGTGGCCGTCCACGGCGACGGGCTGACGTCGATGCAGTTCCGCCGGCGCGCCGGCGTGCAGACCGAGGAGGTCCCGTCCGCCGTCACGGCCCCCGACGTGATCCGGCTCGAGCGCCGCGGGGGCGTCTACACGATGTCGGCGGCCCGCCGCGGCGAGCCGTTCGTGACCGACACGCTCCGCGGCGTCGACCTCGGCGACGACGTGCTCGTCGGGGTCTTCGTGTGCTCGCACAACGCGGAGGTCCGCGAGACCGGCGTGTTCCACAACGTCCGCGTCGTGCGGCCGGCGCCGGACGGGTTCCGCCCCTACCAGGACTACATCGGGAGCCGGCTCGAGGTCGTCGACGTCGAGACCGGGCGGCGCGAGGTGGTCCACGAGGACCCCGGCTCGCTCCAGGCGCCAAACTGGACGCGCGACGGCCGGGCCCTCGTCTACAACCAGGACGGCCGGCTCTACCGGTTCGACCTCGCGCGCCGCGCGGCCGAGGAGATCCCGACCGGCTTCGCCACGGCCAACAACAACGACCACGTCCTCTCGCCCGACGGCGCCACGCTGGGGATCAGCCACCACGCCGCCGACCGCGACGGCCTGTCGCTGGTGTACACGGTCCCGGTCGAGGGCGGGACGCCGCGGCTCGTGACCGAGCGGGGGCCGTCGTACCTCCACGGGTGGTCGCCCGACGGCCGCCACCTGCTCTACACCGCCGAGCGCGGCGACGGCAACTACGACGTCTACCGGATCGCGGTCGAGGGCGGCGAGGAGGAGCGCCTCACGACGGCACCGGGCCTCGACGACGGGGCCGAGTACAGCCCCGACGGCCGGACGATCTACTTCAACTCCGCCCGGTCCGGGCGCATGGAGATCTGGCGGATGGACGCCGACGGCGGCGGCCAGCGCCCGGTCACCGCCGACGCCTTCAACAACGGGTTC
>CAXRFJ010000490.1:0-4129 GCA_964229475.1 Rubrivirga sp. | reverse complement strand
TTGATGGCCTCGACGGTCTGGGGCATCACCGCGTCGTCGGCGGCGACGACGACGATGACGAGGTCCGTGACCTGGGCGCCTCGGGCACGCATGGCGGTGAACGCCTCGTGGCCCGGGGTGTCGAGGAACGTGATCTGGCGGTCGTCCTCGGTCGTGATCTGGTAGGCGCCGATGTGTTGGGTGATGCCGCCGGCCTCGCCGGCCACCACGTTCTCGCGGCGGATGTAGTCGAGCAGCGACGTCTTGCCGTGGTCGACGTGGCCCATGATGGTCACGATCGGCGGGCGGGAGACGAGGTCCTCCTCGGCGTCCTCCTCGACGAGGTCGAGCTCCTCCTCGACGTCGTCCATGAACTCGACCTCGTAGTCGAACTCGTCGGCCAGGAGCGTGATGGCGTCGGCGTCGAGGCGCTGGTTGATGGAGACCATCATGCCGAGCCCGAAGCCCTTCGAGATCACCTCGTTGACGGGCACGTTCATGGCCTCGGCCAGGTCGCCCGTGGAGATGAACTCCATGACGCGGAGCGTCTGGGCCTGCTCCAGCATCTCCTGCTGGCGGGCCTCGCGGATCGCGGCGCGCTCGTCGCGGCGGGCGCGGCGGCGCTTCTGGCGGGTCCGCTTGGAGCCGCCGCCCGACGCCTTCTGCAGCGTCTCCTGGACGTTCTTCTGGACCTCGTCCTGGCTGACGCCCTTGCGGCCCTTCTTGCCCTTCTTGCCGCGCGACGGCTTGCCGCCGTCCTTGGCGCCGGGCGCCGGGGCGGCCGTCTCCGCGGCGTCGTTGTTCCGCTTCCGCTTGCGGCGGCGGCCGGTCTCGAGACCGGAGATGTCGATCTTGCCGAGCACCTTGGTGCCCGTCAGGCCGTAGCGGTTGGCGCGGACGACGCCGCCCGGGTCGGCCTCGGGGGTCGGCTCGGAGGCGTCGAGCTCGCCGAGCTTCTTGTCCTCGGACACGGCGTCGGCGGCCGGCTCGGCCGGCGCGCTCTCCGCGGTCGGCTCGGCGGCCTCCGTGGTCGCCTCCGCGGGCTCGGTCGGCTTGGCCTCGGCGACCGGCTCGGTCGCGGCCTCCGGCGCGGGCTCGGCCGCCGCCGTCGCGGTCGGCTCGGGCGTCGCGGTCTCGGCAGCGGCCTCCGGCTCGGGCGCCGCCTCGGCGACCGGCTCCGCCGTCTCCGGCTGCGCGGCCGGCTCGGGCGCGGGCTCCGGCGCCGTCTCGACGACGGGCTCGGCCGGGGCCACGGGCTCCTCCTTCGGCGGCGGCTGGATGACGGGCTCGGCCGGGGCGATCGGCTCCGGCTCGGGCGTGGCCTCGGCGACCGGCTCGGGCGTCGGCGCGGACTCCGGCTCGTCCTCCGCCTCGGCCGCCGCGATCTGCTGGCGGCGCTCGCGGACGCGGGCCTTGGCGTCGGCGTCGTCGGAGTACGCCTCGATGAGGGCGTCGTACATCTCCGGGTCGAGCCGGGCGTTCGGGTCGCCGGCTGCCAGCTTGTCGTCGAGCTCGAACCCACGGTCCTTCAGCGCCGACACGATCGTGTCGGTCGCGATGTTGAGCTCGCGGGCGGCCTTGAAGAGCTGGACGCGCTTCGGCTTGTCGGAACGGCGTCTACGGGCGGGCATTCGGTGGGCGTTGGGGGGTGACGGCCGAGCCGTCGGAAAGCTAGGGTGCCCGGCGTGAGCCGGGCGGCGCAGTTACGCGGAGGGCACGGACGGCTCGTCGGCGTCCTCGGAGGCCTCGGCCTCCGGGGTCTCGTCGTCCGCGTCCGTAAACGTGTCGGCGGCGTCGGTCGCGTCCTCGGGGTCCGCGGCCTCGGCGGAGGCGTCGCCCTCGGCCACGACCTCGTCGGCGGACGCGTCCGCGTCGGCGCCGAGGTCGTCGGAGGTGGCCTCGAGGTCGGCCGCGACGCTCATCTCGGCGAGCGTCTCGGGCGCCTCGTCGGCGTCGCCGGCGTCGAGCTCGGCCTCGGGGTCGCGCTCGAACTCTGCCTCCATGAGCCAGGTGATCTTCTGGGCCTGCTCCTCGGTGAGCTCGGTCCGGCGCGCGAGCTCCGAGGGCTGGAGCTCGAGCACGGCCTTGGCCGTGTCGCAGCCGATGTCCTTGAGGCGCTGGATGATCTCCGGCGGGATGGCGTCCGAGAACTCGTCGATGTCGACGTCCTCCTCGTCCGACTTGATGTCGCGGTAGACGTCGAGCTCGTAGCCGGTCAGCATCGAGGCGAGCCGGATGTTCTGGCCGCCGCGGCCGATCGCCATCGAGACCTCGTCGGCCGGGACCGTGACGCGGGCGCGCGGCGGGTCGAGCTCGTCGTTGAGCTCGACGGCGATCGGCTTGGCCGGCGCGAGCGAGCGCTTGATGAACTCGATCGTGTCGTCGGTCCACGGCACGACGTCGATGTTCTCGCCGCCGAGCTCGCGGACGACCGCGTGGATGCGCGAGCCCTTGACGCCGACGCACGCGCCGACGGGGTCGACCCGGTCGTCGTGGCTGATCACGGCCATCTTGGCCCGCTCGCCCGGCAGCCGGACGATCTTCTTGATCTCGATGATGCCGTCGTAGATCTCGGGCACCTCGAGCTCGAAGAGGCGCTCGATAAAGACCGGCGCCACGCGGCTGATGATGACCTGCGGCGACGAGCCCGCGTCGCGGTCGACGTCGAGGACGACCGCGCGGAGCATGTCGCCCTTCCGGTAGCGGTCCTTCTGGATCTGCTCCGGGCGCGGGAGCACGAGCTCCGTCTTGTTGTGGAGCACGAGCACCTCGCGGCGCCGCGTCTGGTAGATCTCGCCGACGACGATCTCGTCGATGAGCTCGGAGTACTCGCGGTAGATGTTCTCCTTCTCGATGTCGCGGATCCGCTGGCGGAACGTCTGGAGCGCGGCCTGGACGGCGCGGCGCCCGAAGTCCTCGATCTGGATCTGGACGGCGACCTCGTCCTCGATGTCGTACTCCTCGTCGATCTCAACGGCGTCGGCCCACTCGATCTGGGTGACCGGGTCCTCGAGGTCGTAGTCCTCGACGACCTCGCGGACGTGGAGGATCTGGTAGTCGCCGTTGTCGGGGTTGAAGACGATCTGGAACGCGTCGGCGTCGTCGGCGCCGTAGCGCTTCTTGATCATCGCGCGGAACACGTCCTCGATGATGACCTGGAGCGTGTCGCGGTCGATGTCCTTCTCGCGCGCGATCTCGGCGAAGGAGGAGACGAGGACGGTGCTTTGCATAGGTCGGGATCTAGTTCGGGAGGCGCGGCGCTACCAGGGCAGCGTCACGCGGGCCTCGCGGATGGTATCGAAGGGGATGGGCGCCGTGTGGCCGTCGAGCTCGAGGGCGTCGTCGCTCACGGCGAGCAGCTCGCCCTGGGCGGTGAGGAGCTGGTCCTCGCCGTCCTCGAACGTGACCGCCAGCGTCCGGCCGACGTGCTTCTTGTACTGGCGGCGGTCGGCGAGCGGCCGGTCGGCGCCGGGCGACGAGACGTCGAGGCGGTAGCGGCCCTTCACGAGGTCCTCGGTGTCGAGGAGGAACGAGAGCGAGCGGCTCAGCGCGGCGAGGTCGTCGGCGTCGGCCGCGCCCTCGCTGTCGGCGAAGACCTCGACCACGCGGCTCCCCTGGAAGCCCCGGACATCGACGCCGACCACGAACAGGTCGGTGTCGGCGGCGGCCTCCTCGGCGAGCGCGCGGACGCGGTCGGCCAGGGCGTCGGTGGCGGGGGGCGGGGCGGGCACGGTCGGCGGCGGAGGGGGGGTAGACGGAAAACGCCCGCTCTGTGGGCGGGCGTCGCTCGGGCGGTCGGCCCGGGGGTGAGACCCGGACGAGGCGCCAAAAACAACGGGAGGCAGGAATCCCACCTCCCCTCGCACGCTCCGCAGAGGAGCACCGGAAAGGTACGGCCGGGGCTCGGGCGTCGCAATCCTCTCAACGCCCCGAGCCCCCCTCAGATCCGCGGTTTCGTGTGCATAATGCGTTATGTCGCGGCCGACCCACGGACGACGGCCACCCGCCGCGCCCGTCCGCGAGCCGACACCACGACCACGCCGGCCCCCAGCTCGCGCGCCACCTCGCCCCACGCCCCGCGCGCCAGCACGCCGCCCGACGACGACACCACGACGACCGACGCGCCGGCGTCGACCGGCCCCAGCGCCGG
>CAXRFJ010000489.1:0-3586 GCA_964229475.1 Rubrivirga sp. | reverse complement strand
GACGCGGCGGTCCGGGCCATCGAGGTCCGGGGCCAGCGCCTCCCCGACGCAGTGCTCGCCTTCTCGGGCGTCGAAGCCCCGATGCCGGACTGAGCCCCATGCGCCCCCTCCCGACCGGCCTCCTCGTCCTCCTCGCCTGCGCGCTCCCGGCGTGCGCCCCCCAGCGCGCGGCGACGGCGCCCACTGGCGCGGCCGGTGAGCAGGCGCTCCTCGACCTGTCCCGCCAGAAGTGGCAGTGGATGGCCGACCGCGACGTGGACGCCCTCGCGGACCTGTTCCACCCCGAGGCCGTGTTCGTCCACATGGGCGGGGCGTGGGGGACGGACCGCGAGCTCGAGGTCATCCGGAGCGGCGGGATCCACTACGCGCACGCCGAGATCGAGGCCGCCTCGGTCCGGGTCGTCGGCCAGACGGCCGTCGTCCTCAACACCGTCGTCCTCGACGCGGTCGTCGGCGGGGCCGAGGTCACCAACCCGTTCGAGGTGACGGAGGTCTACGTCCGGGAGGGCCGAGCCTGGACCCTCGCCGCGCTCTCGTTCACCCGCCTCTTCCGCTGATTCGCCATGAGCCGATTCCTCCTCCTGCTCGCGCTCGCCGCCCGCGCGGCGGCCGCCCAACCGTCGCCGTTCGCCGTCGGCGACTCGCTGGGCGTGACCGGCCCGGACGGCTTCGAGGCCGTCTCGTCCAACGTCACCGTCTACGGCGCCATCGTCAACGCCGAGAGCTGCGCGTACGACGCCGAGCGCGGACTGATCGTCATCCCGAACCGGGGGGTGCCGCAGGCCGTCCAGGCCAACGACGCGTGGGTCTCGCTCGTCCGCTCCGACGGGTCGGTCCACACGCCGCGGTGGATCGGCGTCCAGCGGCCGGACCAGCGCGCCGACCTCGCGCCGCCGCTCGTCCTCAACGACCCGCTGGGGAGCGAGATCGCGGGCGGCGTGCTCTACGTCGCCGACCGCGACGGCGGCGCGGCCCCGGACGCGCCGAGCACGGCCGTCGTCCGCCGGTTCGACGCGCGGACCGGCGTCCCGCTCGGCGCGACCCGCATCGAGGGCTCGCCCTGGGTCAACGACGTCGCCGTGGCCGCCGACGGGACCGTCTACGCCACGCAGACCGGCGACTTCGGGCCGGAGCCCGACTCGACCACGTTCCGCGTCTATCGCATCGGCCCCGACGGGGCCGTCTCGGTCCTCGCCGAGGGCGCGCCGCTCCACATGCCCAACGGGATCGCCCTCGACCCCGAGGGGCGCCTCGTCGTCGCCAACTCCGGCGACGACGCCGTGCTCACGTTCTCGACCGACGGCGCGCTCCTGGAGACCCGGCGCGCGGCGCAGGCCGGCAGCGACGGCCTCGTGATCCGGCCCGACGGGACGGTCTACGTGTCGAGCGTGTTCGAGGGCGGCGTCTCGCGCCTCCGCCCCGGCGAGCCCGCCGAGCTGATCGCGCGCGGCATCCCCGGGGCCGCCTCGATGTGCTACGACGAGGCCGCGGACCAGCTGGTGATCCCGATGGTTTCGAACCACGGCCTCGCGTTCGTCCCGCTCTCCGACCCCGGCGCCCACACGTCCCCTCAAGATTGACCCCCCTCCGCCTCCCCACCGAGGCGGACGTCCCTCCCTCACCCATGGACACCCGCACCCTCGGCCAGGGGCTCACCGTCTCCGCGCTCGGCTACGGCGCGATGGGCCTCAGCTTCGGCTACGGCACCCAGACCGACACCGCCGAGGCGGTACGGGTCCTCCGCCACGCCCACGAGCGGGGCGTCACGTTCTTCGACACGGCCGAGGTCTACGGCCCGTTCGTCAACGAGCGCGTCGTCGGCGAGGCGCTCGCGCCCGTCCGCGACGAGGTCGTGATCGCGACGAAGTTCGGCTTCGCCATCGACCCGGAGACGGGCGAGACCCGCGGCGGGCTCGACAGCCGTCCCGGCCACGTCAAGGCCGCCGTGGAGGGGATGCTGACGCGGCTCCGGACGGACCGGATCGACCTCCTGTACCAGCACCGCGTCGACCCGGCCGTCCCGATCGAGGACGTGGCCGGCGCCGTGAAGGACCTCATCGACGAGGGGAAGGTGCTCCACTTCGGGCTCTCGGAAGCCGGCGTCGGCACGATCCGGCGGGCACACGCGGTCCAGCCCGTGACGGCGCTCCAGAGCGAGTACTCGCTGTGGTGGCGCGAGCCGGAGGCCGAGATCCTGCCCACGCTGGAGGCGCTCGGCATCGGGTTCGTCCCCTTCAGCCCGCTCGGCAAGGGCTTCCTGGCCGGGGCGATCGACGAGGACACCGAGTTCGAGGCCGGCGACTTCCGCAACACGGTCCCGCGACTCCGGAAGGAGAACCGGGAGGCCAACCGCGCCTTCGTCGACCTCCTCCGCCGGATCGCCGACGACCAGGGCGCGACGCCGGCCCAGGTCGCCCTCGCGTGGCTGCTGGCCCAGAGGCCCTGGATCGTCCCGATCCCGGGCACCACCAAGGCCCACCGGGTCGACGAAAACGTCGCCGCGGCCGACACCACGCTCACCGCCGACGACCTCCGCCGGATCGAGGCGGGCGCGGCCGAGATCGAGGCAGTCGGCGCGCGCTACTCCGAGGGTGCGCAGAGGATGATCGACCGCTAGATCCGCCTCGGCGCCGAGGCCGGCGGGGCTACGCCTCGACGGCCGCCCGCAGCCGCTCGACGTCCTGCATCGGCGGGGCCCCGAACAGCCGCTTGTAGTCCCGGCTAAAGTGCGACGGGCTCCCGTACCCGACGCGGTAGCCGGCCGTCGCCGCGTCGAGGTCGTCGGCGAGGAGGAGCCGGCGGGCCTCCTGGAGCCGGAGCCGCTTCTGGAACTGGACCGGCGTCATCCCGGTGACGGCCTTGAAGTGGTGGTGGAACCGCGACGGGCTCAGCCCGACGTCCTCGGCCAGCGCCTCGACCGGGATCGCCTCGGCGTACGCCTCGTGGAGCCGCCGGATGGCCGCGGCCACGCGCGACGTGTGCCCGCCGAGCGCGGCGATCTGGCGGAGGCGGTCGCCCTGCGCCCCGCGGAGCAGCCGGTACACGATCTCCCGCATCACGAGGGGCGCGACGACGCGGGCCTCCTCGGGCTGCTCGATCAGCCGAACGAGCCGGAGCGCGGCGTCGAGCAGGTCCTCCCCCAGCGGGCTCACGTCGAGCGCCAGCGGCTCGCTCCGGCCCCCGCCCGCGACCTCCCCGGCCTCGATCATGACCTGGCCCACGAGCTCGGGGTCGAGCCGGAGCACGAGCGAGAGGTAGGGCTCGTCCTCGCTCGCCTGGACCACCTCGCTCGAGAGCGGGAGCTCGGCCGAGATCAGGAGGTAGTGGAACGGGTCGTACCGGTGGTCGGCGTCGCCGAGGTGGAGGACCTTCGCGCCCTGGGCCATCACGCAGACCGACGGGTACGAGACCGCGTGGAGCGGCTCCGTCGGCGACGACTCGCGGTGGAGATAGAACAGGCCGTCCAGCTCGTCGCGCCGGCCGTCCTTGGGGAGCGCGCGGAGGATCCGGGCGACGAGCTCGGCGCGGTCGGCCCGCGCCCGGTCCGAGTCGGCGGGCGGGCGGCGGGCGGGGGCGGGGGGTCGCA
>CAXRFJ010000488.1:0-11950 GCA_964229475.1 Rubrivirga sp. | reverse complement strand
AGCAACTGGCACGCCACCTCGACGTCCTCGCCGAGGCGGACGTGGACGTCGCCGGTGGCGGGCGTGGCGGTGACGGTCGCCTCGGCGACCTGGAGCGACTGGAGGAGCGTGTTGAGCATGGGGCCGGAGGCTAGTTCTCGGCGATCTGGGAGCCCTTGAGCGTCATCTTGCCCGAGGCCTTGATGTCGATCTTCTTCCCCTTGATCGAGATGTCGCCGCTCTTCTTCATCACGATCTGGGCGCTCCCGCACTTGAGCGTGAGCTGGTCGCCAGCATCGACCACCATCTTCTTGCCCGACTGGACGGTCACGTTCTTCCCGGCCTTGACCGAGCCGTCGTCGCCGGCCTTGACGGTCACGTTCTTCCCGGCCTGGAGCGTGACGTCTTTGCCCGCCTTCTGGTCGATCTCGGCGCCCGCCGTGACCTGGAAATTCCCGCCGGCCTTGACGGTGCTGTTGCCGCCGACCGTTAGCGAGCTGTTCCCGCCGACGTTTTCCGACTTCGCCGCGCCGACGTTGACGGTGTAGGACACCCCGATCGACAGCGAGCTCGACACGACCACCGTCTCGGTCTTCGTCGTCCCGACCGTGAGCGACATCGACGAGCCGACCGACTCGGTGAGGTTGGCTCCGATCGTCATGTCGCGGTCGACGCCGACCGTGTGCGACTCGTTCTGGCCGACATCATGTTGGTGGTCCCGCCCGATCGTCTCGGCTTGGTCCCGGCCGACCTCCATGAACTCGTCTTGCCCGACGGACTGCCTCCGATCGGTCCCGACCGTGTTCGTCTGGTTGTCGACGACCTCGCAGAGGTGGTCCTTCGTCGCGTGCATGAACACGAGCTCGGCGCCCTGCGTGTCGTCGAAGGTCAGCTCGTTCTCGCCCCACGAGCGGAGCACGTTGTGGGCCGCGTTGCTGCTCGTGACCGGCGAGAACTGCGTCGGGTTGTAGATGGTCGAGAGCCCGAGGATCCGGTCGACGTTCCCGTCGACGCACGCGACGACCATCTCGGCGCCCTTGTGGACCGGGAAGTGCATCCCGTACCCGCCGCCGGTGTACGTCTGCGCGAGGCGGACGGGCTTCGTGGCGCCCGCGTCGCCGGTGTCGCCGAGGTCGAACGGGAAGCGGACGCGGTAGCGGCCCTGGTCGTCGACCGGCGCGTAGGTCCCGCCCGCGCTCTCGACCTTGGCCGTGAGGACGCCCGGCAGCTTGGGCTCGGGCGTCACGCGCGGCGGCCGGTACGGCGTCGTGGCCGGGACGCACGTGAACGCGTTCGAGTAGCCCGGCGCGACCTCGTCGGCCGCGCTCGACGTGGCCCCGTGCGACTCCGAGGCGTCGGGCTGCGTGCCGAGGTGCTGGACCTCGACGAGGAGGTAGTCCTGGTTGAGCCCGTCGCGGTAGTGGTCGACGAGCGAGAACCGGTGGCCGGAGCGGAACCGGAGGCAGTCGCCGGTGCCCGTCATCGTGAGCCGCGTCGTCTCGATCTCTTCGGAGCGGACCTTCGCCAGCTGGCCGCCGCGCCCGCCGTCCATCACGTGGATGGAGGAGTCGGAGTGGACGCCGAGGGCCGGTTTCTGGCCGTGCTCGGTCTCCGAGAACAGCTCGGTCTCGGGCGTCCGGTAGTTGTAGTCCTTGACCTCGGCCTTCGCCGTCACGAGCCGCTGGCGGGCGAGGAAGTCGCGGATCGTCTCGAGGCTGTCGGCCGGCCGGAGCCCGTCGGCGTGGCTGTAGCCGACGACCGGGTCCGCCTCGATGTCGGGCGCGTCGCTCGCGTCGTCGCTCATCACGAGCGTCTCGGCCCCACCCTCGTGCGTGAAGTGGTACCGGATCCCCTCGAACTCCAGGAGCCGCTGGACGAAGGCGAGGTCGGTCTCCTTGTACTGCGTCGTGTACTCGCGCGGGTCGTAGCTCGCCGAGAGCTTGAACACGTAGTCGACGCCCGCGTCGTCGAGGATCTTCGAGACGATCTCCTCGACGGTCAGGTTCTGGAAGATCCGGCTCTGGAACGAGAGCCCGAGCCGCCACAGCCGCGGGACGAGCACGGCGCGGTAGGCGTAGCGGAACTCCGACTGGCCACCCGCCTCGTGCGACTGCTCGAAGTCGACGACGATGCCGTCGACCTCGGACGGGTCGTCGCCGCGGTACATCGTGAGCGTGGCCGGCTTGTCGATGACGTCCTCGAAGGCCACCTCCGGGTCGTCTGAGACGAGCTCGATCTCGAAGCGGAAGAGCCGCGAGATGGCCTCCGTCCCCTCGAACCGGACGACGCGGAACGTCTCCGGGCCGAGCGCGCTGGCGGCGAACTCGTGGCGGGCGATGCGGTGGAGCGTGGGCATGGCTACGCGGTCGGGTCCGGGTCGTCGGCCTCGGCGCCGCCGTCGAGTTCGAGCGCGGCCCCGTCCGCCTCGGGCGCGGCCGGGGGCGGGTCGAGCGGGGCGCCGTCGCCACCGAGGTCGGCGGAGTCGGCGACGGCCTCGGTGTCGTCGGCCTCGAGGTCGGGCCGCTCGCCGGGCTCGACGAACGTGTAGGTAAAGTCGCCGGACTCGCTCAGGCCGAGTTCGAGCGCGGCCGGGAGGTTCTCCTCCGCGAGGCGCGCCAGGAGCGCGCGGCTGGCCTCCGGGAGGACCGTCCGGTCGATGATCGCGTCGATGTTGCGGGCGCCGGCGTCGATCGTCGTGCACCGGTCGGCGATGGTCTCGACGACCTCGTCGGTGAACGTGAACCGGATGCCGTGATTCGCGCGGAGCCGCTTGTCGACCTTCCGCAGCTTGAGGCGGGCGATCTGGGCCATCGCCTCGCGGTCGAGTGACAGGAACGGGATCGTGTTCATCCGCCCCAGCAGCGCCGGCTGGAAATGCGACGCGAGCGGCTCGTGGATGAGCTCGCGGAGCGCGTCGAGCGTCGGCGCCTCCTCGGCCATCGACGCCTGCTGCACGAGGTCCGAGCCCACGTTCGAGGTGCAGAGGATGACGGTGTTCGAGAAGTCGACCTCACGGCCCTCGCCGTCGCGGAGGATGCCCCGGTCGAAGACCTGGTAGAACAGCTCCATCACGTCGATGTGCGCCTTCTCGACCTCGTCGAGCAGCACGACCGAGTACGGCCGCTGGCGGACGGCCTCCGTCAGCACGCCGCCCTCGCCGTAGCCGACGTAGCCCGGAGGCGCGCCCTTGAGCTGGCTCGTCGTGTGCGATTCCTGGTACTCGCTCATGTTGATCGAGACGAGGAACCGCTCGCCGCCGAACAGCAGCTCCGCCAGCGCGCGAGCGGTCTCGGTCTTGCCGACACCGCTCGGGCCGACCAGCAAGAAGACGCCGAGCGGGGCGTCGGCCTTCCGCATCCCGGCCTTGGCCGTGCGGAGGGCGTCGGAGATCTCGACGAGGGCGCCGTCCTGGCCGCGGATCCGCGACGTCAGGCGCTCTTCGAGCTCGAGGAGCATCTGCGCCTCGTCCTTGATCATGTCACCGATGGGGATGCCCGTCCAGTCGGCGATGACCTCGGCGACGACGCGCTGGCCCACCTCGGCGTGGACGAGCGGGCCGTTCTCCTCCTGGAGCGCCTCCAGTCTCGAATGGAGGTCGCGGACGCCCTCGGGCACGTCGCCGCCCGCCGTCGCGGCGTCCTTCCGCGCGCCCTCCAGCTCGCGGGCGAGCGCCTGCTCCTCCTTCCACCGGGACTCGAGCGCGTCGCGCCGAAGCGTCAGCCTGTCGCGCTCGGCCTCCAGCTCGTCCAGGCCCTCGCCGGTGCCGAGGCCGGCGGAGGCGTCGCGCCGCCGGGCCGTGATCTCGGTCTCGACCTCGTGGAGCCGCCGCGTCACGTCGTCGAGCGCCGACGGCGTGGCGTCCTGCGACATCCGCACGCGGGCGGAGGCCGTGTCCAGGAGGTCGACCGACTTGTCGGGGAGCTGGCGGCCGGAGAGGTAGCGGTCGCTCAGCTCGACGGCGGCGCGGACCGCCTCGTCGGTGATCTGGACGGCGTGGTGATTTTCGTAGCGGTCGCGGATGCCGCGCATCATCACGACGGCCGTCTCGACGTCGGGCTCGTCGACCTTGACCATCTGGAAGCGCCGGGCCAGCGCCGGGTCCTTCTCGATGTGCTTTTTGTACTCGCCCCACGTCGTCGCGCCGACGCTGCGGAGCTCGCCGCGCGCGAGCGCCGGCTTGAGGAGGTTGGCCGCGTCGCCGGTCCCCGCCGCGCCGCCGGCGCCGACGAGCGTGTGCGTCTCGTCGATAAAGAGGATGACCGGCCTCTGCGCGTCCTTCACGGCGTCGATGACCGCCTTCATCCGCGCCTCGAACTCGCCCTTGACGCCCGCGCCAGCCTGGAGCGAGCCGAGGTCGAGCGCGGCGATCTCGGCGTCCTTGAGGCTGTCGGGCACGTCGCCGGCCGCGATCCGGAGCGCGAGCCCCTCGACCACGGCCGTCTTCCCGACGCCGGCCTCGCCGACGAGGATCGGGTTGTTCTTGCGCCGCCGCGAGAGCACGTCGATGACCTGCCGGATCTCGCGGTCGCGCCCGAAGATGGGGTCGATCTTGCCCTCCCGGGCCTTCTCGGTGAGTGACTCGGTGTAGATGTCGAGCGCCGTCTCGCCCTGCTGGCCCGTCGCGTCGGAGAGCGGCCGGCCGCCGCGGGTGGCGCGGTTCTCCTCGGAGCCCTCGACGAGCTCGTAGAACCGGTCGCGGAGGTCGTCCGCCTTCGCCTCCGACATGGCGTCGCGGACGGGCGAGGTCGCGAACGCGTCGGCCTCCAGGAACGCCTCCAGGAACGACCCCGAGCGGACCTCCGCCAGCCCGTGGTGCACGGCCCCGACCACGAACGCGCGCTCGACCAGCTCCAGGAGGTGCGGCGAGAACGCCGGCCGTCCCGCATTGCCGGTCTTCATGGCCTCGACCGCCTCGGTCAGCGCCTTGTTGACCCGGCTCGGCTCGACGCCGAGGCGGGAGAGGACGAGCGTCGCGTCGCCGGTCCCGTCCTCCAAGAGCTTGAGGAGCAGGTGCTCGACGGTCACCTCGTAGTGGCCGCGGCCGACCGCCAGCCCGGCGGCGCCCTCGAGCGCCCGGGTCATCGGGTCGTTGAGCTTGTGGAGCAGGCGCTTGACGTCTTTCGAGATCATGGAGGTCGGGGTCAGCGGCCGAGGAATCCGGCGACGATCGGTGCCCTCAGCAGGGGCGGAGTGTTTCGTGTTGCGTGGCCTGCGCGCGGAGGGAGCTCACGCAACACGGAATACGCAACAGCACGGGAAGACCGCGCAGGGGATGAGCGGAAGCGGTCATGTCGCGGCGACGTAGCGGACGCGGCGGCGGACGAGCGGCGTTCGGGGCGTGCCGAGGTGGGCGTTCCGGCCGAGGCGGGCGCTCTCGGTGTCGCCGAGCACGAGCGGCGGCGCCTCCTCGGCCTTGAGGAGGAGGTCCACGTCGTAGTCGAGCGCGTCGGACGTGTAGAGGCGGACGAGCGCGGCGACCCGGCTGGCGCCGCCCTTGCCGGGGAGGAGGTCGCGGAACGCCTCGCGGCCCAGCGGCCCGATCTCGATCCGGAACATGCCGGACTCGTCGTAGATGCGCTCGCCCACGACGGCGTCGAGCCCGAGGCGGGCGGAGCCGAGGCGCGGCCGGTCGCCGAGGCGGACGAGGCGGGGGACGTTCTCGATCACGCGGACGGCCAGCCCGGTCGCGTGCTCCAGGAGCGCCCGGAGCCCCTCGGCGTTGCGGCTCCACGCGGAGAAGCGGGCGGCCAGCGGCAAGAGCGTCCGCGGCTCGACCGGCGTGTCGTCGCTCGACGCGACGCCACTCAGGGCCGCCGCGCGCGTCGCGTGCGGGTCGCGGCGCCCGCTCGACCACGACCGGACCTCCGGCCGGTACTTCGCCCACGCCCGCCAGAGCTGGGCGTAGGACCGGTGGCCGAGCAGGTCGAGAAAGTCGCGGAGCGGGCGCGAGTCGGCCTCCTGCTTCGAGATCCGCTCGTGGAAGGCGTTCGGCAGCGCCGCGTCGACGCCGAAGAGGCCGCCGAAGCCGACCTCGACCGGGACGGGCTCCGCCGCCGCTGCGGGCGGGCGGACGTGCCGGACGTCGGAGGCCGGGAAGACGCTCGCCGGGTCCGGGCTCACGCGGACGGCCTCCTTTCGGGGCTCCTTCCCCCCGACCGTGTGCGGCCCGCCGCGCGCCGCCGCCCGCAGGCGGACGGCCTGGAAGAACCCGTACCGGTGCCCCTCCCGAACGAGGCGGTCCAGGGTCTCGTCCGCGTGCGCCTCGGGGGCGCCGCCGAGGCGGTCGGAGTCGGGGCGGCGCGCGGTCATACGAGGGGGCGCTGGCCGCGGTCGGGCGTCCACGCCATCGTCCGCCCCGAGGGCGTGCTCTCGATCGTCAGGTGGACGAACGCGTTGATCGTGGCGTAGAGCGACAGGAACTCGCTGAGCACGAGCCCGAAGAGCGCGAGGTCGCCGTCGTCGGAGAAGTGGCCGTCCGCGACCTCGACCGTGACGTGGGCCCCGCGGCGGACGGACCCGCGACGGAGCATCTCGGCCGGCTCCCACCGGACCTTCTGGAGCCCGCGCCGCCGCCGACGGCTGGCCTCGGTGTCGGCCCAGTCGTAGAGCTCCAGCAGGCCCGCGAGGGCGTCGTGCGTGGCGACGGAGCCGTGGCTGAACGACCACTGGGCGAGGAGCGCCCACAGCAGGCCCGGCTTCCGGTCGAGCGGCGGGCGCCGCGTGAGCGACGGCCGGTCGAGGTTCTGGACGCTCGCGATCTGCGGCGCGCTTGGCGAGAGCCGGTCGACCATGCCCGGCTGGAGGGCTTCGTAGGGCAGCGACCCGTTCGTGCAGCGGAGCGAGACCGAGAGGTTCTCGGGCGTCGGGGCGCCGGCGTCGAGCTCGGGGCTGGCGAGGAGGAGGTAGAGGTCGTGCGCCGCGCCCGAGCCGGGCCGCCGGAGCACGTCGTACGACCGCTCGGCGTCGGCCGAGAGCCCGAACGCGCGGGCGTAGGTCCGCCGCCGGCCCGTGCCCTCCTCGATGCTCACGACGCTCGTCACGTCGTACGGCTCGATCGACTGGCGGTGGCGGAGGCTCGGGACCACGCGCTGTTCGGCCCATGTGTGCTCGGCCTTGGCGGGCTCGGCGTCGTGCTCGAACAGGTTGACGGCCGGCGTGCAGTGGAGGACGACGTGCTCGGCCTTCAGCCGGCGGTCCTCCGGGTACGGCCGGTCGAAGGCGAGGTCGACGGCGAACCCCTCGGCGCCCGGCGCCGCCTCGGCGAGCGCGTCGAGGCCGACGAGGTCGACCTGCCAGAACTTGCGGCGGAACAGGAGCATCTCCTGCAGCAGCCGGAGGCCAGACGGCAGCGCGTCGCCGTGGGGCAGCAGCGCCTCGTCCGGGTCGAGCCCCGCCGGCCGCACGCCGCCCTGGCCGCGGACGACGACCTCGGGCGCCTCGCCGTCGCCGGGCCGCGCCGACAGGTTCGTCCCGGCGCGGGCCTCCAGCCGCGTCACGTGGCGCGTGAGGAGGAGGTGCGCCGTCGACGCGACCGAGCCCTCGGCGTGGAGGAACAGCCGGAGCCGGCTCAGGTCGAGCGACTCCAGCGTCGCGCCCTTGTGGAGCGCGAACACGAGGCGGAGCCGGCTCGTCTCGTCGGGGTCGTAGCGGAGCTCCAGCGACTGGAGGCTCAGCGGGTGGAGCCGGACGTCCTGCGCCGTCCGGAACCGGCACGGCGCCTTCTCGGGCCCGACCGGCGCCGACAACACCTCGGTCCCGCGCGGCAGCGTCGTCGTCTCCTGCACGAGCCCCGGCTTCGGGTCGAAGGCCAGGACGCAGCACGACGGGAAGGGCGTCAGGAAGTGGGGGTACAGCAGCCCGACGAGCCGCTGCGTGTACTCCGGCAGGTCGTCGTCGAGCCGCTCCTGCACGCGCGCCGACAGGAACGCGACGCCCTCCAGCAACCGCTCGACGTACGGGTCCCGGTCCTCGAGCGCGTCGAGGCGGAGCATCCGGGCCTGGTCCGGGTGCGCCTCGGCGAACGCCGCCCCGCCCTCGCGGAAGTAGCGGAGCTCGCTCTCGTAGTGGCGGTGCAGCATCCGGGGTGGGGCGTGGAGGGGGGAGAGTACGGGACCGGGGCCGATCCCCCGCTCACCCCCCGGCGGGGCGGACGTCGGTGAGCTCCTGCGAGCCGAACGTGGTCTCGAGCTGGATCCGCCGGCCGCGCTCGACCTCGCCCGAGATCACGAACGTCACCCGCATCTTGTAGGGGTCGGCGTCGCGGGGCTCGACGCGCACGCGCGCCAGCCGGGGCTCGTAGTCGATGACGGCCTGGCGGATGGCCTTGCGGAGGTCGTCGTAGGCCCCGTCGCGGCGGATCGACGAGAGGTCTGGGAGCCCGTAGTCCGGGAGGTGCGGCACGGACCCCTGGCGCGTGTTGAGCAGCCGCTGGAGGTTGCCCACGATGCTGTGGACGCGGTGCTCGCTCGGGGAGACCGTGTCCACCCGCGGGCCGTCGGCGCCGAACCGGCCCTCGAGCACGTCGAACAGCGCGAGGCGGATGGCCATGCGGTACGGAGCAAGGGGCAGGAGGCGAGCGGGGAGGGGCGGCACGAGCCTGCCCATCGCCCGGTGCCCCGTCCCCCTGCCCCTCGCGTTAGCGGGCGGCGACCCAGTCGTCGGTGTGCTCCAGCGAGCCGTCGGTCCAGGTCCAGGTGACCTTGCCGTAGACGAAGCTGTACTCGACCATGTGCGGGTAGTGCTCCTTCTCGGTGTTCTTGACGTTGGGCACGTCGAGCTTGACCTCGGCCACCTTCACGCGCTCGAGGAGGATCGTGTAGTACTCGACCTCGGTGCCGGTGTCGTCGATCTGGTAGAAGCTGAACTTGACCGTCTCGTACGTCTCCCCCTCGGTCACGGCCTTGTAGAGGTACGGCGTGGCCGCGTCGATGGCCGCGCGGACCGTCATCCGGCCGTGCTGGCGGACGCCCGAGGACCGGCCCGAGTGGATGTCGGTCGGGATGTGGACGTTGTGGTCCATCTCGATGACCTCGATGGTGCCCTCGCGGCCGGCGATGTCGACCGAGCCCTTGACGCCGCCGTCGTTGATGGACATGTAGATGGGAGTAGGCATGGCAGTGCTCCTGTGGAGCGGTGGGGTATAGGGGTCCCGTTCGCGGCGCGCCGGCGGGTCGCCGGCGCCGCCGCGGCGGGCGGTGGGGGGTGTGGCGGGAGGGGCCCGGCCGGGCCCCCGGCGGGGCCGGCGTCCGGGCGGTGGGGCGGCCCGTCGGCCGCCCCGCTACTTCTTGGGCATCTTGCCCACGAGGGAGAGGCTGATGTCCATCCCCTCGATCTGGAAGTGCGGCTTGATCGCGGTCTGGACGCGGAAGAAGCCGGGGTTGTCGTCGAGCTCGACCACCTTGACCTCGGCGGCCTTGAGCGGGTACTTCGCGACCTGCTCGGCGCTCGGCTTGTCCATCTCCGTCACGAGGCCCTTGAGCCACGTGTTGAGCTCGGACTCGATGACCGTCGCGTCCTTCGTCGCGCCGATGTTCTCGCGCTGGAGGACCTTGAGGTAGTGGGCGATCCGGGAGGCCAGGAAGATGTACGGGAGCCGCGCGTTGATCCGGCTGTTGGCCGTGGCCGCGTCGTCGTCGTAGAGCTTCGGGCGCTGGGTCGAGTTGGCCGAGAAGAAGCAGGCGAAGTCGCGGCCCTGGTAGTGCGAGAGCGGGATGAACCCGAGGTTGGCCGCCTCGAACTCGAGCGTCTCCGAGATCGGGACCTCCGTCGGGATCTTGGCCTGCTTCCCCTTGCCCACGTCGTAGAGGTGGACCGGGAGGTCGTCGACCTTGCCGCCGGATTGGGGCCCGCGGATCTGGACGCTCCAGCCGTCGCGCTGGAACGCGCGAACCATGTTCGAGGCGAACGCGAACGACGAGTTGCCCCAGAGGTACCGCTCGTGGTCGTCGCCGGTGACCGACTCCTGGTAGTTGAACGACTTGACCGGGACCGTGTCCGGGCCGTAGGGCAGCCGGAGGAGGAACCGCGGGAACGTGAGGCCGAGGTAGCGGGAGTCCTCCGTGTCGCGGAGCGCGTTCCACTTGGTGAAGTCGGCCAGCTCCATGTAGGCGGAGAGGTCGGGGATCTTCTTCCAGTCCTCCATCGACTCCTTCCCGAAGAACTGGGGCCCGATGGCGCCCAGGAACGGGGCGTGCGCCGAGGCGGCCACCTTCGAGATGTCGCCCAGGAGCGCCATGTCCTGCGGCGACGCGCCGAACTCGTAGTTCGAGACGATGGCCGAGTACGGGTCGGCGCCGGGCTGGTCGTAGGCGTTGGAGTAGACGTGCCGGTAGAGCGGGCTCTGGATGAGCTCGGGCGAGTCCTCGAACGACTCCCGGAGCGTGTCCTTGGACACGTTGAGGAGCTCGATCTTGACGTTCTTGCGGAAGTCGGTCCGGTCGACGAGGAACTTCAGCCCGCGCCAGGCCGACTCGAGCTTCTGGACCTCCTTGTTGTGAAGGATCTTGTCGAGCTGCTTCGAGATCGTCGCGTCGATGTCGGCCACGAGCCCGTCGACGAGGTGCTTGTCGATCTTGGCGACGGGCTCGCCGGACTTCGTGACGGCGTCGACGAAGACGCGAAGCGCGGCCGACATCATGGCCCCGCGGTCCTGGCCCCCGACGGCGTCGGCGTCGGAGAACGAGTCGATGCGGACGTCGCCGGCCGGCTTCTGGACGTCGACCTTGGCGAGGATGGAGTCGAGGAGGGAGCCCTCGGCCTCGGTGGTCTCGGCGGCGGCGTCGGTCTGCGTCTGGGCCTCAGCCATAGGAACGGTACGGAGTCGGGAGAGGGGGAAGGGGAGCGCGCGGGGCGCTGCAGTACGGGGTTAGGCGCGTCGGGCGGCTAGGCCTCGGCAGCGCCGCCATCGGCCGGGGCGTCGTCCTGAATGATGGTGTCGAGCTCGGCGAGGAGTTGGTCGCGCGCCTCGGGGTCGTTGATGACCTGCTCGATCTGCTTGCGGAAGTCGGCGGCCGAGATGAGCCGGTTGCGGAGGTCCTGGAGGAGGTTCCGCGTGGCCAGGAGCCGCGAGAGCTCGGGGACCTGCTTGGCGATCTGCTCCGGGCTGAACGACTTCATCGAGTCGAACGTGAGGTCCACGGCGAGGTCGCCGTCGCCCGTGAGCGTGTTCTCGACGGCCGTCTTGACGCGGAGGTCCTGGGACCGGAGGACGTCCTCGAAGTTGTCCTTGTTGAGGTTGATCACCTCGCGGTCCTCGAGCGGCGTGCCGTCCTCGCGGTTGGTGAAGTCGCCCATGACGAGCATCCGCATGGGGAGCTCGACGCGCTCCTTGGCGTCGCCCTTGGCGACCTCGAGGAACAGGTTGACGCGGGCGGGCGGCTTCTCGTGCTGGAAACTCTGGGACATCGGCAGTGCGGGGAGGGGCGTCTAGTGGAGTGTTACTGGAAAGCCCGACGCCGAGCGTCATGGGCCGTCGCGGAGCGCCCATTTTTTTGCCGCCCGCGCCCCTCGGCGCGCGCCCCCGCCGCCGCGGGCACGCCCGAGGCCCACCGCCTCGGCGCCCACAGGGAGCCGGGCCGCCCGCCGACGGCCCGGCTCCGACCTCGCCCGATCTCGCCCGCTAGGCGGCCCTGCGGTGCCGCGTGTCGACCCCGAACGGGAGGTACGCCGGGCACGTCCCGACGAGCGCCGTGACGGCGAGGACCGCGGCGACGGCGCCGAGCACCCAGTCGAGGGCGCCGTCGGTGACGAACAGGACGAGGGCGGCGAGGACGACGGCCGCGATCCCGCGGAGGCGGCGATCGGTGTGGCCCATGTTGGGGGTCATGGTCTCGTGGGCTGGTGGACACCGCCAACGTCGGGCGCCCGGCGCGCGGGCGACAGCGGGGCGGGCCGCGGCGGCGGGCGGGCGGGCGCCCCGCGCGGGCCGGGCGCCGTAGGGGCCGCCCCTACACGGGCCGCCGGGACGGCCCGG
>CAXRFJ010000487.1:0-2159 GCA_964229475.1 Rubrivirga sp. | reverse complement strand
CGGCGCCGCGGCGGGGCGGGCGACGCCGCGGCGCGCGCCGCCCCGCGCAGCCGCTCGACGTCTTGCCCCGGCGGCGCCCCGAACAGCCGCTTGTAATCGCGGCTGAAGTGCGAGGGGTCGCTGTAGCCGACGCGGTAGCCGGCCGTCGCCGCGTCGAGGTCGTCGGCCAGCAGCAGCCGGCGGGCCTCCTGCAGCCGGACCTCCTTCTGGAACTGGAGCGGCGTCATCCCGGTCACGTCCTTGAACCGCTGGTAGAAGCTCGACGCGCTCATCCCGAGGTCCGAGGCGAGGTCCTCCATCCGCACCGCCTGGTCGAACTGGGCGTGGAGCCGGCGGATCGCCTCGGTCATCTGGTGCCCCCGCCCGCCGAGCACCGCGATGTGCCGGAGCCGGTCGCCCTGGGCGCCCACGAGGAGCCGGTACACGATCTCCCGGGTCACCAGGGGCGCCAGCACGGCCGCCTCCGCCGGTCGCTCCGCCGCGCGGACGAGCCGGAGCACGGCGTCGAGGAGGTCGGCCCCGAGCGGGCTCACGGCGAGGGCCCGCCGCTCGGCCCGGCCGGCGCCCGGCGCCCCGCCCGCCTCGACCAGCACCTGGCTCACGATGCCGGGGTCGAGGTCCAGCCGGAGGCCCAGGTACGGCGCCTCGACCACGTGGCCGACGAGCGGGAGCTCGGCGGTCACCAGCAGGTAGTGGAACGGGTCGTAGAGGAACCGCTCGTCGCCGAGATGAAGTGCCTTCGCCCCCCGCGCGATCACGCAGAAGCACGGCGCCGTCACGCCGTAGAACGGCGGCGTCGGCCCCGAGATGTGGGCGACGGAGAGGCCAGGGATCGGCTCGACTCGCCCGTCGTCCGGGACGAGCGCGGCGAGCCGCTCCAGCAGCTCGGCGCGATCGGCGGCGCTCCGAGCGGCGGCGCGGTCGGGGGATGAAGCGTCCATCACGAAGTCGGCGAGGGCCCCAGAGGATAGGACCGGGCGGCGTCATCCTCCGTGCGCCTGGAGAATCGGACAACCATCCCGGACGATCCTCCTACGGCCCGGCCGGGCGGGGTCCCTACCCTGGACGTCGCGCCCGTGCCCCCCGCCCCGCCCTGATGACCGACCCGACCGCCCGCCCCGGCCCCTCGCGCCGCCGGTTCCTCTCCCGCCTCGGTGCCGGCGCGCCCCTCCTCGCGCTCGGCGGCTGCGCCCCCGCGTCGGCCCCGCTGGGGGCGGTGGGGACTCCGCCCTCCGCCCCGGCGTCGCACCCCCGTCCGGGCCGGCGGGTGCTCGGCAGCCTGGAGGTCTCGGCGATCGGGATGGGCGTCCAGAACACGAGCCGGACGTACCCGACGACCACCCCCTACCGCCCGGAGATGGTCGCCCTCATCCGGACCGCCTTCGAGGCCGGCGTCACCTTTTTCGACGCGGCCGAGGCCTACGGCCCGTTCGAGGTCGAGCGGATCCTCGGCGAGGCCATCGAGCCGTTCCGCGACCGGGTTCAGATCGCCACCAAGTTCGGCTGGAACGTGGACCAGGAGACCGGCGAGCGGCTCCCCGGCCTCAACAGCCGGCCCGCGCACATCCGCGTCGTCGTGGAGGGGATGCTCCGTCGGCTCCGGACCGACCGGATCGACCTCCTCTACCAGCACCGCGTCGACCCCGAGGTACCCATCGAGGACGTGGCCGGCGCGGTCGGCGACCTCATGGCGGAGGGGAAGGTGCTGCACTGGGGGCTCTCGGAGATGGGGCTCGGCACGCTCCGCCGGGCCCACGCCGCGCTCCCGGTCGCGGCGGTCCAGAGCGAGTACTCGATGCTGTGGCGCGGCCCCGAGGCGGAGGTGCTCCCAACGTGCGAGGCGCTCGGCATCGGGTTCGTCCCGTGGAGCCCGCTCGGCGTCCAGTTCCTGACCGGCTGGATCGGCGAGGGCACGCGGTTCGCGGAGGGCGACATCCGCGGCGTCGAGCCCCGGTTCGCGCCGGAGAACCTCCCGCACAACCTGGCGCTCGTCGACCTCGTCCGGGCGTGGGCCGAGCGGAAGGGCGCCGCGCCCGCCCAGATCGCGCTGGCCTGGCTGATGGCGCAGAAGCCGTGGATCGTCCCGATCCCCGGGACCACCAACGTCACCCACATGCTTCAGAACACCGGCGCGGCGGCCGTCGCGTTCTCGCCCGCCG
>CAXRFJ010000486.1:0-2916 GCA_964229475.1 Rubrivirga sp. | reverse complement strand
CCCACCCCGAGGTCCTCGTCTCCACCGACTGGGTCGCCAAGCACCTCGCCGACACCGACCGCGTCCGCGTGATCGAGTCGAACGAGGACGTCCTGCTCTACGCGACCGGCCACCTCCACAACGCCGTCCACGTCGACTGGCAGACGGACCTCCAGGACCCCGACGTCCGCGACTACATCGGCCTGAAGCCGTTCGAGGCCCTCTGCTCCCGCCTCGGCATCCGCCCGGACACGACGCTCGTGTTCTACGGCGACAAGTCGAACTGGTGGGCCACGTACGCCTTCTGGACGTTCAAGATGTTCGGCCACGCCGACTGCCGCGTGATGGACGGCGGCCGGGCCAAGTGGGAGGCCGAGGGCCGGACGCTCACCACCGACGTCCCGAAGTACGAGTCGACCGACTACGCGGCCGAGCGGCCGGACCCCTCGATCCGCGCCTTCCGCGACGACGTGCTCGCGCACATGAAGGAGGGCGGGGCGCTCGTCGACGTCCGCAGCCCGGCCGAGTACATCGGCGAGATCTCGCACGCCCCGCACGACCCGGCCTCCGAGGCCGCGCTCCGGGCGGGCCACATCCCCGGCGCCCTCAACGTGCCGTGGAGCCGCGCCGCCAACGCCGACGGGACGTTCAAGAGCCGCGAGGACCTCGAGGCCATCTACCTCGACGAGCAGGACCTCGACCCGAAGGCCGAGACGATCTCGTACTGCCGGATCGGCGAGCGCTCGAGCCACACGTGGTTCGTGCTCAAGTACCTCCTCGGCTTCAAGGACGTCCGCAACTACGACGGCTCGTGGACCGAGTGGGGCAACCTCGTCGGCGTGCCGGTGGAGAAGGGCGAGCCCGACGACGACGGCGACGTGGACTAGCGGGCCCGCCGCGCCCCGGGCCTCTGCCGAGCCCCGGAGCCCGCGCCGCCGCCCGACGCTTTCTCTCCCGCCCCCCGAGCCCCTGACATGAACGCCCGCCTCCAGGAGATCGCCGACGAGCTGGCGTCGGTCCCGCGCGAGATGCAGGTCGAGCTGCTCCTCGAGCACGCCCGCCAGTTCCCGCCCCTCCCCGAGCGCTACCGGGCCGCGCGCGACGCCGGCCTCGGCCGCGTCCACGAGTGCCAGGCGGAGGTCTACTTCTTCCCCGAGGTGGTCGAGGCCGACGGCCGCGAGGCGGTCCGGATCCACGCCGACATCCCCGGGCACGCGCCGACGCAGCGGGCGCTCGTCGGCATCCTCATCGACGCCTACGACGGCGCGACGCCCGAGGCGGTCGCGGCCATCCCGGACGACCTCCTCCGCCAGCTCGGCGTCGCCCAGCTCCTCGGGCCGCAGCGCCAGCGCGGGTTCGCCGGCGTCCTCGCCCGGCTCAAGCACGGCGTCGCCGAGGCCGCGGGCTCGTGAACCGTTCCGTCCTCCTCCTGCTGGCGCTCTTCGCGGGCGCGTGCGGCTCGCCGCGCCCGCTCGGCCTTGAGGAGCGGCCGGCCGACCGCGTCCGCACGCCGGTCTCGTCGGTCCACTACCGCGACTACGACTCCGCCTCGGCCCTCGCCTCGGCTCTCCGGTGGACGCCCTCCGCCCCGGTCCTCGTCTCGGCGCACCGGGGCGGGCCGCAGCGGGCGCTCCCCGAGAACGCGCTCGAGACGTTCGAGGACGCGCTCAACCACGCCCCCGCCCTCCTCGAGGCCGACGTCCGGCGGACGGCCGACGGCGTCCTCGTCCTCATGCACGACGAGACGCTCGACCGGACGACGACCGGCACCGGCCGCGTCGACCAGACGACGTTCGCCGAGATCCGCCGCCTCCGCCTCGTCGCCGAGGACTCCCTCGTCACCACGTTCCGGGTCCCGACGCTCCTCGAGGCGCTCGCGTGGGCCGACGGCCGGGCCGTCCTCCTCCTCGACGTCAAGCCCGACGTGCCCTACGAGGAGCTCGTCGCCGTCCTCCGCCAGCACGACGCCGCCGACCGCGTCGCCGTCATCACCTACTCGCTGGCAGACCACGAGCGGCTGTTCGCGATCGCCCCGGACCTCGTCGTCTCCGCGACCGCCGAGACGGCGGCCGACGTGGACGCCCTGCTGGCGTCGACGGTGGACCCGGACCGCGTCATCGCGTGGACCGGCGTCGGCGCGCCGGACCCAGCGGTCGTGGCCCGCCTCCACGCGGCGGGCATCCGGGCGCAGGCGGGGGCCTTCGGAGCCGTCGACGCGGCGGCCGCCGCGGCCGCGTCGCCCGAGCCGGACGGCGTCATCCTCGCGACCGGCGCCGACGTGCTCTCGACGGACGTGGTGCCGCTCGCGGCGCTCGCCGCGCGAGAGGCCAACCTTATTCGATAAGGCCGGCGACGAATCGGGCGAGACCGCCCAGGTCGCCGGGGCGGACCGGGACGGCGCCCACGCCGAGCGTCTCGAGGCTCGTCCACAGCCGGGAGCGGAGGAACGCGTCGTCCGCGGTCCCGGGGAACAGGGCCGCCGCGATCTCGACGGGCGGCCCCTCCACGATCGCGTCGCGGTAGCGGTGGAGCGTCCCGAGCGCGTCCTCGGGCGGGCCGGCCGAGCCGTGGCGGCGGCGGTACGCGGCGGTGTCGTCGCGGCGGTACTTCGCGTCGAGCACGACGCGCCGGACGACGTCCCCGCGGCGGACCGTCAGGAGAAGGTCCGGCCGCTGGGCCAGCAGCGCGGGCGGCGCCGGGAAGCGCGGGGTGTTGACGACCTCGACCGTCACGCCGCGTCCCGACAGCCAGACGCCGTGCGCCCGCCCCCGCCGCAGCCGCACGTCGGTCCCGACGGCGTCGATCCCGAACGGGCGCCCGGGCGGCTCGACCCCGACCGCCTCGGCGACCACGCGGACGACGGCGAGGGCGGCCCACATCTCGAAGAGAACGGCGAGGTCCTGCGTCGCCACGTCGAGGCCGCCCGACTGGAGGTCG
>CAXRFJ010000485.1:0-2370 GCA_964229475.1 Rubrivirga sp. | reverse complement strand
GCCCGCTCCGTCTCCGGGTTGACGACGTACTGCCCGAAGACGGGCAGCGCGAACTGGCTCGTGATCGGGATCTCCTTCGAGGCCGAGAGCATGAGGTTCGTGATCGCGGCGTCGTTGCTCGTCAGGTAATAGTCCGAGCCCTCGACGCCGTCGGCCGAGTCGAGCGCGAACACGGCGCCGACGGCCAGGCCGAGGTCGACGCCGCCGACGGCGAAGCCGTAGCCGGCCTCGAAGTAGGTCGAGTAGTCGTCGTCGTTGTAGACGTTGGTCGCCAGCGTCAGCGAGACCGGGACGGCGTCGCCCTCGTAGCTCACGAACGGCTCGATGACGTGGGCGCCGTCGCCGTCGTCGAAGTTGAAGAGGTCGGACCCGCCGTCGGCGTCGCCGCCGGGCACGGGGCTGGCGCCGGGGAAGTAGTAGTCCGTCACGCCGACCGTCAGCGGGCCGAACGAGTAGCTCGCGTACAGGTCGAGCTCGTTGGCGCCGGCGTCCGTGAGCGCGAACGAGCCCCACGTCCCGACCGTGAACGCGTCGGCGCTGAGCTCGATGGACGGCTGGGCCGCGGCGGACTGACCGAAGTCCAGCCCGCGCCAGACGTAGCGGCTGACGAAGTCGGCGCCAAGGGAGACCTCGGGTTGGGAGAGGGCCGCGGGGGCGGCGAGGAGCAGCGCGAGCGCGAGGACCGGGCGGGGCATGGGCGGGGGGTGAGTGGGCGAAGGCCCTATTTATTTTTGCAATGAGCCCCAGGGCAAGACCGAACCTGAACTGAAAAGCGCTTCCGCCTAAAAAATCTAGTCTATGTCGACTCCGTCTCTCACTCTGTCCGCCCGCGTGGCGGCCTTCGCCTCCGCCGCCGCGCTCTCCACGACCCAGGACGTCGTCCGCTCCGTGCTCCCCGCCCTGACCGACCAGGCGGACCCCGAGCTCGTCGCCGAGGAGACGCTCGCGCTCGTGGCGACCGTCACCGCGCGGGCCGCGGAGGTCGGCCTCCGCCAGCACCCCGACGCCCTCGCGGCCGTGGGGCCCGCGCTCGCCGAGCTCCCGTTCCTCTACCACGACTTCCTGCTCGGCGCGGCCATGGTCGCGACCGGGGCCGAGGGCGAGGTCGAGCCGGACCAGAGCGTCTACGCGCGCCTCGACCGGAAGGCCGCCTTCTACGGCGCGCACCTCGCGCCCGGCCGCTTCCCCGGCCCGTCGCTGCTCCGCGAGAAGCTGCCGCTCTGGATGGGCCGCGTCTCGCCGCCCAAGCTCCCGACCTCGCCCGACGCCCGGCTCGCCGAGACCGGCCTCGCCGACGTCGTCGCCGCGCACGCCCGGCTGGTGACGGCGTTCGCGCAGAAGGCGGCTGGCGAGGCCGGGTGAGGCTCAGTCCTCCAGCCGGACCGCGGTGCCGTAGGCCAGCATCTCGGCCATGCCCTGGCCGACTTGGCTCGTGGTGAACCGGACGTTGATGACGGCGTCGGCGCCCAGGCTGAGCGCGTCCTCCTTCATCCGGTCGAGGGCCTCGTCGCGGGCGTCCCGCAGCATCTCGGTGTAGCCCCGGATCTCGCCGCCGACCACGGACTTCAGCCCGGCCATGAGGTCCCGCCCGACGTGCTTGGCGCGGACGGTGTTGCCGTAGACCACGTCGAGGTGCTCGAGGATGGTCTGGCCGGGGATGTGGTCGGCGGACGTGATCGGGATGAGCGGGGCGGGCATCGGTCGAGGAGGTGGGTGGCGAGGACTCTCAAGCGTAACGGAGGCGGGCCGCCCGGGATGCGCCCGCCCCGGCGGCGCGCCCGAGGCGGGCTCAGCCGACGAACAGGGCCTCGGCCTCGCCCGGCGCGGCCTCCCGACCCTCCGGCGACCGCGGGTCGAACACGCGCGCGGCGCCGTCGCCCAGCAGCGTCGCCCGCCCGTCGGCGACGCGGACGGCCGTGCCCTCGGGCAGCCCGACGACGGGGGCCTCGGGGTTGGCCGCGACGAACTCCGCGAGGCGCTGGGCGCGCGTCTCGCCCTGGTGGCCCGGCGGGTGTGCGTCGGTGTAGTGCGGGTTGATCTGGACCGGCACCAGCCCGAGCGCGTCGAGCGACGGCGGCTCGACGATCGGCATGTCGTTGGTGGTCCGGACGCTGGGGCAGGCGAGGTTCGAGCCGGCGCTCCACCCGACGTACGGCGCGCCCCCGGCCACGCGCTGGCGGACCGCGTCGAGCAGCCCGTGCCGGTAGCACGCGCGGAGCAGGTGGAACGTGTTGCCGCCGCCGACGAACACGGCGTCGGCCCCGGCCACGACGCCCGCCGGGTCGGCCGACGTGTGGACGCCGACGATGTCCAGGCCCAGCCCGTCGAGCGCCTCGCGCACGCGGGCGACATAGGCGTCGTCGGTGAACG
>CAXRFJ010000484.1:0-8483 GCA_964229475.1 Rubrivirga sp. | reverse complement strand
TCGGTGCGTCGGTGCGTCGGGGCGTCGGTGCGTCGGTGCGTCGGTGCGGCGGTGCGTCGGTGCGTCGGTCAAGCTGCCGCTGGCGGAGCGCGTCCGCCAGTCCAAAGCGCCCGGTCCGGGCGACCTCAGCGACGCCGCTCTCGGCTGAGATCCTCCGACTCCGCCGCTGCACGGCTCCGCTCAGATGACACCACCCCATCGGTTCGACCTCCCTCCGTCGCCCCCTGCCCGCCCCGGCGCCGAACCGCGAGGCCGACGCCGCCAGGCGGAGGGGGCCGGGCGAGAATCGGCGGGCGGAGGGGCGCGGCGGGGCCGCGGACCGCGTTACGTTGCGCGACCGCGCTCGCCCCCCGATGACTCGTCCCCCCTCCTCCCGCCGCGACGCCCTGCGGATGCTCGGCCTCGGCGCGCTCGGCCTCCCGCTGGCCGGGTGCGGCACGTCGCTGTGGCCGGGCGCCCGGGAGACGCCGCCCATCCCGCCGTCCCCGCCGCCGCCCCTCTCGACGGTGCCCGTCGAGGCCGCCGAGGTCACGGCGGCCCCGCGCGGCGACCGGATCGAGCGCATCCCGCGCGAGCGCCCGGTCGTCCTCCCGACCCGCCTCGCGGCCGGCGGGACGGTCGCGCTCGTGGCCCCGGCCGGCGTCCTCCGCAACCGCGGGCAGGTCACCGAGGCGGAGGAGGCGCTCCGGGACCTCGGCTTCCGGACGACCGTCGGGCGCCACGTCCTCGACCGGAACGGCTTCCTCGCCGGCTCCGACGCCGCCCGCGCGCGCGACCTCATGGACGCCTTCCGCGACCCCGACGTCGACGCCATCGTGGCCATGCGCGGCGGCTGGGGCTGCGCCCGGATCCTCCCGTTCCTCGACTACGACGAGATCGCCGCGAACCCGAAGCCGCTCGTCGGCTACTCCGACATCACGGCGCTCCTGCTCGCGATCTACGCCCGCACGGGCCTCGTCACGTTCCACGGGCCCGTCGGCGTCTCGACGTGGCGCGGGCTCACGCGCGAGAGCTTTACCCGCGTGCTGGTCGACGGCGAGGCGCCCGTGATCGGGCCCGAGACGCGGTCCAACCGGGACCGGACGCGGGCCGTCCGGCCGGGCGTGGCCGAGGGCCGCGTCGTGGGCGGCAACCTGACCGTCATGTCGGCGCTCGCGGGCACGGGCTTCCTGCCCGACTTCGACGACCACATCGTCTTTTTCGAGGAGGTCGGCGAGGACTCGTACCGCGTCGACCGGATGCTCGTGCAGCTCCAGCTGGCGGGCCTCCGCGCGCCGGCCGGCCTCGCCTTCGGGCAGTGCTCGAACTGCGGCGACGGGGGCTCGTCGTGGACGGCCGAGGAGACGATCCGGCGGTGGCTGGAGAGCTACTCGTGCCCGTCGGTGCTCGGCGCGCCGATCGGGCACGTCTCGCCCGTGTACACGCTCCCGGTCGGCCTCCGCGCCCGCCTCGACGCCGACGCCGGCACGCTCGAGTACCTCGGCTCGCCCGTCGCCTAGCGCGCCTCGCGCTACCAGCCGGCGCCGCGCCGGCGGCCGGGCAGGCGGATCACGAGGCCGTCCATCACGAGGTGGCTGAAGTAGCCCACGACGGCGGCGCCGTAGAACGGGAGCCCCGCCAGCGGCTGCTCGGGCCGGAGGACGTACGGCAGCACGAGGAGCGGGCTCGGGATGAGGAGCATCGCCCAGTACGTGTGGGTCCACCCCCGGTGCTTGCCCAGCGCGGGCAGGATGCAGAACAGGCCGAGGTACGCCGCCTCCTGGAACTGGCGCGTCGCGATGAGCACGACGTCGACCACGAAGAAGAGGAGGTAGAAGAGGTTCTGCCCCTTCGAGTTCGTGTCGACGTCGGGCCAGAGGCCGAACATGAGGCACAGCCCGAAGAGGGCGGCCGGGTACGCGACCAGTTCGACGTCGGAGAGCTGGCGGTACGCCTGGTCGACGGAGAAGACGAGGGCGAGCGCGGCGAGGTAGAGCCCGAAAAAGACGGTGGCACCCGCGAGGTGCCCGCGGTATCCGGCCATGACGTGGGGGACGAGGGGCCGGAGGGTACGGGCGGGCGGCGACGAGGTGGCGTCACCCCCTCCGCCTGACGGCGTCGACCTCGCGTTTCGGCGCCGAGGCGGGGTCAGCCCGCACCGAACTGGCGGGACGTGTGGAGGACCGACAGCACCTCGACGCGCACCTCGTCCGCCCAGTATATCACCCGGTAGTCGCGCCAGACGACCTCACGGATCGCGGGGTCGCCCACCTCGGGGACCGTCCGGCCCGAGAGCGGGAACGATCCGAGGCGCCGGGTCGAGCGGAGCAACCCGTCTACAACGAGGTCGGCGTAGGCCGGCGCGACGTCGAGGTAGTAGTCCTCGATGGCCTCGAGGTCGGCTCGGGCCTGCGGCGTCCAAATGACGGCCGCCACGGTCTAGTCGCGCTCCGCGCGGCGGCGCGCGAAGTGTGCCTCGACGTCGTCCTGCGACAGCATCCCCTCCCCGCTCCGGGCCTGCTCCATCCCCCGCTCGACCTTGTGGGCCACGACGAGCCGCTCGATCACGTCCTCGACGGACGCGTCGTCCGGCATCGCTTCGACCACACGGCGGGCGCGCTCCTTGGGACTGATGGCGGATCCGGTCATGGCGACGCAGGGGGCGTGGAGGAAGCTACAACGTGCGGATCAGCGCTTGAGCCTCCGGAGGAACCGGCCGAGCCAGGCGTCCGACTCGTCGAAATCAAACAGGTGGCCGAGGGCGAGGTAGCTCAGGCCGTAGACGGCGATCACGCCGACGCCGTAGGCCCAGATCGGGAACACGTCGGCCGGGACGAGCCACCGCACCAGCGCGGCCGGGATCGCGGCCAGCCCCGCCAGCCCGAGCATCCGGAGCGCCGCGGCCCACGGCAGGCGGAAGTCGTCGTCGTGGCGGCGGATCGCGCCGACGAGCCGCCACAGCTCGACCCACGCGCCGACGGCCGAGCCGAGCGCGAGCCCGACGGCGCCGAGGCGGAGCGGGTCGCCCTCGTAGGGGATCCCGAACACCTCGTTGACGCTGAACCGGTCGAGCAGGAACATCAGCCCGGCCCCGATCACGGCCGAGACCGCGACGCGCCACACGGCGATCCGCGCCGGCGTCTTGGTGTCGCTGAGGGCGTAGAACGCGTTCTGGAGCAGCCGCCCGGCCGTCGTCGCCACCATCCCGAGCGAGTAGGCCATGAGCACGAGCGTGACCTGCCACGTGTCGTCGAGGTCGAACTGGCCCGTCTGGTAGAACGCGCCGACGACCAGGAACCCGAAGCCGAGGTAGCCGACGACCGTCGGGATGATGAGATAAAAAATCTGGCGGACCGACCCGCTCACGCGCTGCAAGAACCGGTCGAGCTGCGACGGCGTGATCCGGCTGAGCTCGGGCAGTTCGCTGGCGGCGACGCTCATCCCGAACAGCGAGATGGGCAGGAGGTAAAGCGTCTGCGCGTAGCCGATGGCGCCGAGCGCGCCGGCCGCGACGAACGTCGACAGCCAGAAGTCGAGGTAGCCCGAGAGCTGGTACGCCCCGCGCCCGAGCACGACCGGCACGAACGCCCGGATCCCCTCGCGGACGCCCTCGACCTCCAGCGAGAGCGCCGGGCGGAACCCCTTCATCAGCTTCAGCGCCGTCGGGAGCTGGACGAGGAACTGCAGGACGCCGCCCGCGACGCCGCCGATAAAGACGGCCACGAGCAACTGGCTGAGTTGGTCGGCCGGGACCACGTCGAGCGACCCGATGCCGAGCGGGTCGTCGAAGTACAGATACGCGCCGCCGAAGAGGGCCGCCAGGAGTGCCACGTTCCAGGCGACCGGCGCGAAGTACGACAGTAGGAACTTCCGGTGGCTGTTGAGGACGCCCAGGCACCACGCGCTGAGGACCAGGAACGCCGTCATCGGGAACGTCAGGCGCGTGACCTGGACCGCGAGGTCGTACCGATCGATCACGATCTCGCCGGCCTCGAGCGCCGCCTGGTCCTGCAAAAAGCCCGACGCGATGACGGCGACGAACGGCTCCGCGAGGACCACGCCGAGGATCGCGGCGCCGAACGCGACGGCGGCCAGGAGCCCGAAGATGGCGCCCGCGAACCGGCCGGCGGCCTCCTCCCGGCCCTCCTCCAGCATCCGGCTGTAGATGGGGATGAACGACGCCGAGAGCGTCCCCTCGCCGAGGAGGTTCTGGAGGAAGTTGGGCGCGCGGAGCGCGAGGCGGTAGACGTCGGCGAAGGCGCCGGAGCCGAAGAAGAACGCGACGGCGCGGTCGCGGACGAGCCCGATCACGCGGCTGGCGAAGATGCCCGCCGCCACGAGGAGCGCGCCCGAGCCCGGCCCGCTGCCGGCCTTCTCCGCCTCGGCGTCCTGGCGGGCGCGGTCGGCGGCGAGCGCGTCCTCGGCCTCGGAGCCCGGCGCGGCGTCGGCCTCCGCGAGCGTCGCGGCGCCGTCGGCCGGCGCGCTGAGTCCGGCCGGGTCGAGGGCGTCGTCGGGCGACGGCTCGTTCTGCGGCTCGGCGACCGACTCGGGCGCCGGGCGCTCCGAGTCGTCGCGGCCGTCCGGCGCGTCGGGGTCCTCGCGGGGGTCGGCCATCAGGTCGTCTGGCGCTCGAAGTAGCCCACGGCCATCGCGTAGCCGCCCACGCCGAAGCCGGTGATCACCCCCTTGCAAACGGCCGAGAGCAGCGACGTGTGGCGGAAGCTTTCGCGGGCGTACACGTTCGAGATGTGGACCTCGACGACGGGCGTCGAGATCGACGCGACCGCGTCGCGGAGGGCGACCGACGTGTGGGCGTAGCCGCCGGGGTTGAACACGACGCCGGCCGTCTCGACGGTGTCGGCGGCGTGGAGCGCGTCGATGAGCGCGCCCTCGGAGTTGTGCTGCGCGAACCGGAGCGCGAGGTCGGGGAACCGCTCGCGGAGCTGGGCCTCGACGTCGGCGAGGGTGAGGGCGCCGTAGACCGCGGGCTCGCGCGTCCCGAGCCGGTTGAGGTTCGGGCCGTTGAGGACGAGGACGCCGGGGCGCGGCGAGGCTGACGAGTCGGGCATCCGGCCGTGGAGAGGGGCCTCCCAAGGTAGCGTCAGCCCGGGGCCGGCTGGGGCCCGGGGGCAGAGGGCGGGGCCCGCCCGGAAAGGCGGCGCCGTTCCGCGCGTGCCCCTGCGCGGAGCGTCGCCGAGGCGGATGCCCTCCCGTCCTACGCCCCGGCGCCCGCGACCTCGAGCACCAGCCCGTCGTTGGCCAGCCGGACGCCATCGGGCCGCGACGCGTCCGCCTCGGCGTGCGGCCGGGCGTGCGTCACGGGGACGCGCCCCGTCTCGCGGGCGCCGACGGCCGCGGCGACCTCGGCCGCCTCGGCGAACGTGAGGTGCGTCGGGTGCGGCTCCGGGCGGAGGCCGTCGAGCACGAGGACCTCGACGCCCCCCAGCGCCGCGAGCAGGCCGTCCGGCACCTCCCCCACGTCGGTCAGGTAGGCGAACGCGCCGATCCGAACTCCCAGCACCTCGAACGTCCCGTGCGGCGCCCGGAGCGGGACGATCTCGACGGCCGCGCCCTCGACCGACCGACTCGCGATCGTGAACGGCGCGTCGCCGACCGGGTGGAGGTCGAGGAGCGACGCGCCGGGGTACGTCCGGTCGAAGATGTACCCGAACATGCCGTGGAGCGCCTCCGCCGTGCGCGGCAGCGTGACGACCGGGATCGGCGCGCGGTTGCGGAAGAACAGCGGCCGGAGGTCGTCGAGCCCCGTGACGTGGTCGAAGTGCTCGTGCGTGACGACGAGCGCGTCGACGTCCGTGATGCCGTGGCGGAGGGCCTGCTGGCGGAAGTCGGGGCCCGCGTCGATCTGGAGGTGGACGTCGCCGGCGGCGGCGTGGGCCACGACGTGGGCCGAGGTCCGGAGCCGCGCGTCGCGGGGGTCGTCGGAGGTGCAGACGGCGCAGCCGCAGCCGAGGACGGGCACGCCCGTGGAGGTGCCCGTGCCCAGGAGCGTGACCGTCAGCGGCGGCCCGGGCGTCCCGGCCCCGTCCGCCTCGGGTCCGAGGCCGGCGGGGTCAGTCGTCATCGGCGACCTCGGCCGTCTGGCCGGCGTCGGCCTGGGCCCACGCGTCCTCGAGGGCGGCGCGGACGGCCGGGCGGAGGTACAGCTCGTCGGCCCCGCCGTGCTCGCGGAGCGCGACCGCCAGCACGGCGACCTGGGCCTCGTCCGGGTGCTGGCGGTTGACCACGACGACGGGCTCGCCGTCGACCACGCAGAGCCCGCCCCGGAACGCCCCGCGCGCCCGCCGGACCCGCACGCCGAGCTGGCGCAGGGCCTCTTCGAGCGCGGGCACGACGGCGGAGGGCTTCATGGGAGGGCACGGGGCATGGGGGACGGGGCATGGGGCAGAAAGGGAGTCGCCCCTTGCCCCATGCCCTATCCCCCTTGCCTCACACGCTGTACTTCTTCA
This sequence comes from Rubrivirga sp., assembly GCA_964229475.1. GTDB lineage: Bacteria > Bacteroidota > Rhodothermia > Rhodothermales > Rubricoccaceae > Rubrivirga. The sequence continues at coordinate 2,037 of CAXRFJ010000484.1, read as the reverse complement.
CCAGCGACCGGCCGGACTTCTGGTCGCGCACGTCGAACGCCAGCGGGTCGACGGAGGCGTCCTCCTCCAGCACGAACGTGATGCCGCGGAGGGCGAGGCGCCAGCGCGTCAGCGGGGAGGGGAAGCCGCGGCGGAGGTAGGCCCCGAAGAGCGGGTGGACCTTGACCACGATCGGCCGGCGCTTGTAGCGCTCGTCGACCGTCTGGCGGTAGTGGTCGAGCCAGCCGCGGAGGCGGCCCGAGAGGGCGCGCGGCGTGGCGTCCTCGGGCGCCACCGACGGGCGCTCGGGCGCCGGCTGCGAGCGGTCCGCGGAGCGGTCGGGCTGCGGCTCGGCCTCGGCGACGGGCACCTGGCCCTTCCGCACGATCTCGCCGGCGCCGGCGGCGGCGGCGGCCTCGGCCGCGTCGAGCGGCTCGCCGTTCTCGTCGGTCGCCTGCGTCGTGATCGACGGGCGGAGCCGCTGGCGCGTGATCTGGACGAGCCCGAAGTCCGACATCGGGAGGAGCTTCGTGACGGCGCGGTCGCGCTTGAACGCCTCCTTCAGCGCGTCGGTCACCTTCTTCCGGTCCCGGTCGTACTTGAGGTCGATAAAGTCGACGACGATGATGCCGCCGAGGTCGCGGAGCCGGAGCTGCTTGGCGACCTCCTTGGCCGCCTCGACGTTGACGTCGATGAGGTTCTGCTTCTGGCTCTTCCCGCGGCCGGCCCGGCCCGAGTTGACGTCGACCACGTGCATGGCCTCCGTCGTCTCGATGTAGAGGTACCCCCCGCCGCGCATGTTGACGCGCTTGGAGAACGCCTCCTCGACCTGCTTCTCGATGCCGACCGAGCGGAAGACGGGCGTCCGCCCCTCGTGGAGCTCGACCTTGTCGGCCATCGACGGCGCGACGGCCTTGATGTAGGCCTGGACGTTCCGGAACGTCTTCGGGTCGTCGACGAGGATCCGATCGTAGTCCTCCGAGAACAGGTCCCGGATGACCGACGACACCATGTTGACGTCCTGGTACAGCAGGACCGGCGGCTCGGGCTTCTCGTCCAGCTTGTCCTGGATCTTCCGCCACTTGTCGATGAGCAGCTTGAGGTCCTGGTCGAGGCTCTTGGCGTCGCGGCCCTCGGCGACGGTCCGGACGATCACGCCGAAGCGGTCGGGCTTGAGGCTCGAGGCCAGCGTGCGGAGCCGGCGCCGCTCCTTGGCGCTCTCGATCTTCTTCGACACGGCGACGTAGTCGGCCGCGGGGACGAGCACGAGGAAGCGGCCCGCCAGCGAGAGGTCGGTCGAGACGCGGGGGCCCTTCGTGGAGATGGCCTCCTTCGTGATCTTGACGATCACGCGGCCGTTCCGCTTGAGGAGCTCCTCGTTGGGCGGGATCGGGACGTTCGGCTTCGACGACTTGGACCGGCCGCGCCCGCCCTTGTCGCTCCGGTCGCCCTTGTCACGGTCGCTCTTGTCGCTGCGCGAGGACCGGCCCCGGCCCTTCTGCGAGTCGCCCTTCGTCGAGTCGCCCTCGGAGGCCTCCTTGGAGGACTCGTCCTTGGACCGCCCGCCGCGCGACCGGCGACGGCCGCCCTTCGAGTCGTCGTCGGAGCGCTTGGCCTTCGGCTCGTCGTCGGACGAGCGGCCGCGGCTCGCGTCGTCCTCCGTCGGCCCGTCGTCGCTCTTCTTCTTGCGCGAGCGCCGGCGCGAGCCAGCGTCGTCGGAGGCCGTGTCGTCCCGCTGCTCGTCGGCGCCCTGGCCCCGCGTCTGGCGGCGGCTCCGGCCCGTCGAGCCGTCCGCGTCGTCGCCCGAGGCGGACCGGGAGGAGCGCGAGGACCGGCCGCCGCCCGTCAGGTCCAGCGTCGACGGGAGCGGCGTCCGACCGTTCGCCGCGTCGTCGTCGACCTTCTCCTCGAGGTTCTGGACCGGCTCCGCGGGCCGGCGGCTGCGGCCGGTCGGCGAGACCTTGCCCTGCGTGCCGGAGTCCGCGGCGGCCTCCTCGGCCGCGTCCGCCTCGCCGGCGTCCTTCCGGCCAGACCGCTTCCGGCCGGACTCCTTCTTGG
>CAXRFJ010000483.1:0-2666 GCA_964229475.1 Rubrivirga sp. | reverse complement strand
GGGGCGGCCGGCGTGGAGGCGCCGTCGCCGGGCAGCGAGAGGTCTTCGTAGACGGCGTCTTCGACCGAGGCGTCGGCGCCGCTGAGCGGCGTCTCGTGGCGGGAGACGGGCGGACGGTCGGACATGAGGGGCGCGGGGGGGACCGGGTATCGGCGGGGGCCGGAGCGGCTTCAATCGCCCCGCGCGCAAGCGCTACACCCGTCTCGCCCCGCTCGCTCTTGACCCCCCGTGAATGGCACGCCGGGCCGACACCGCCCCGCCCTATTGCCGAGCGGTCGCGTCTTCTGCTCCGGCCCACCTGACGGCGCGAGGCACAGCGACTCCCGCCCCCGTTCGCTTCGCGCCTCCCCCCGTGACCTCCCTGCCCGACCGCCGCCCGAGGCGGGCGGCCTCGCCTCACACGATGAGCATGCAGTCGCCGTACGAGTAGAACCGGTACCCCTCGCGGACGGCGTGGCGGTACGCGGCCATCACCGGCTCCAGCCCGCCGAACGTCGCCGTGAGCACGAGGAGCGACGACTTCGGCAGGTGGAAGTTGGTCAGCAGCGCGTCGACGGCGCGGAAGCGGTAGCCGGGCGTGACCGTGAGGTCCGTCGGGCCGGCGACCGGGTGGAACCGGCCCGTGTCGTCGGCGGACGTTTCGAGCGCGCGCGTCGAGGTCGTCCCCACCGCGACGACGCGCCCGCCCCTCTCGCGCACGCCGTTGAGGGCGTCGACCGTCGCGGGCGACACCTCGATCCGCTCCGGCGCCACGCGGTGGTCCCGGAGGTCGTCGGCGCGGACCGGCTCGAAGGTGCCGTAGCCGACGTGGAGCGTGACCTCGGCCGTGACGACGCCCTTTTCGCGGAGCGCCTCGACGGTGCCCGGCGTGAAGTGGAGCCCGGCCGTCGGCGCCGCGATCGCGCCGCGCTTGCGGGCGAAGACCGTCTGGTACCGCTCGCGGTCCGCCGCGTCGGCCTCGCGGTCGACGTACGGCGGCAGCGGCATCCGCCCGATCTGTTCGATGGCCGCCTCCTCCGCCTCGGCCGTCTCGAACGGCTGGCCGTCGCGGAGGAGCCGGACGCGGCGTCGCCCGCTCTCCTCGACCGCCTCGACGCGCGCCCCGAGGCGGTCGTCGAAGAGGACGTCGGCGCCGGCCGTCAGCTTCCGGCCCGGCTTGGCGAGGGCCGACCACGCCCCGTCCTCCCCCCGCTCGACCAGGAACAGCTCGGCCCGCCCGCCCGTCGGCCGTCGCCCCACGAGCCGGGCCGGCACGACGCGCGTGTCGTTGAACACGAGCGCGTCGCCCGGGTCCAGAAACGCGCCGAGGTCGGCGAACTGGCGGTCCTCGACGGCGCCCGTGTCGCGGTGGAGCACGAGCATCCGCGAGGCGTCGCGCCGCTCGGCCGGCCGCTGGGCGATGAGCCCGTCGGGCAGGTCGAAGTCGTAAGCGTCGAGGGCAAGCGGCACGGGGCATGAGGCAAGGGGCTAAAAGATCTCGCCTCTTGCCCCATGCCACATCCCCCTTGCCCTCACACTACAGCTGCGCGGCGCGGCGGCGGACGGAGGCGAACTGGCTGTCGTTCGTCCGGAGGCCGCGGCCGTCGTAGCGGCGGGCCATCTGGCGGACCGTCTGCGTCCGCTCCGACGACAGCGGGTGCGTGCGGAAGAACGCGACGCCGCCGCCCTGCTCCTGCGACGCGAGGCGCTCGAGGAGGTCGGCGAGGCCGTCGGGGTCGTAGCCGGCCTCGGCCATGATCTGGACGCCGAGCTGGTCGGCCTCGCGCTCGTCGCGGCGGGAGAACGACGCGAAGGCGCCCTGGGCCGCGATCTGCGCCGCGATCCCCTCGACGCCGCCGCCCACGCCGACGGCGCCGGCGAGCACGTTGACCTCCTGGGCGGCCGAGAGCCGCTGCGTCCCGTGCCGGGCCACGCCGTGGGCCACCTCGTGCGCGATGGCGCCCGCCAGCTCGCCCGCGCTCCCGACGTTCTCGATCAGGCCCGTGTTGATGTAGACGAGCCCGCCGGGCACGTTGAACGCGTTGATCGCGTCGTCGCGGACGACGTAGAACCGCCAGTCCCGGTTGCCGAGCTGCGTGCGGCGCACCATGGCCTGGCCGATCGAGTTGACGTAGGTGGTGAGCGTCCGGTCGTTGGTGAGCGGGAGCTGCTGGGCGAGCTGGTCCTCGAGCTGGCGGCCGGCCTGCCACTCCTCGTCGACGGAGTAGTAGTTGGCGCCGCCGAGCGTGGCGCACGAGGCGAGGCCCAGGGCGAGCGCGGCGAGCGCCGCCGTGCGGATGGCGTGGGTCATGGAGTCGGTGGTGGTGGGAGGGGCAGAACGGCGCCCCGGGGGGCTCCCGTTCCGTCGCAACAGCCGTTCCGGGACGGCCCGGGGTCACGGCCCTCACGCAGACCTCACCGTCTCGCGGGGGAGTCCGGGGGCGCGCGGCGCGCCCCCGAAACAGCCCATACGGGCCCTGAATCGGGGTTCGAGGCGGCCGTCGGAAAAAAAGTCGCGGGCCCGGGTGCCGATCCCGGCCGGCCTTCCGCCTAGAGGAGAGAACCCTCCTCTCCCCACGACACCCCACCCTCTCCATGCGACACCTCCCCGCCGCCCTCGCGCTCCTGGTCGCCCTCGGCGCGTCCGCCCAGGCGCCCGGCGCCCGCGTGACGGCCAACCCCACGAT
>CAXRFJ010000482.1:0-9957 GCA_964229475.1 Rubrivirga sp. | reverse complement strand
GGCCTCGGCCGGCGCGGGCGCCTGGGCCTGCTGCCCGCCGAGCGGGAAGCCGAACGGGTTCTGGGCGCCGGTCTTCGGCTTGGAGGGCGGGACGAGGATGTCGAGGAGCCGGTCGACGGCGCGCTCGCGGGCGGGCTCCTGGACCCGCTCGACCTGGGCGTCGCGGGCCTGCGTGACGGCGAGGTCCACGAGGTCGCGGATCATCGACTCGACGTCGCGGCCGACGTAGCCGACCTCGGTGAACTTGGTCGCCTCGACCTTGACGAACGGGGCGCCGGTCAGCTTCGCCAGCCGCCGCGCGATCTCGGTCTTGCCGACGCCCGTCGGCCCGATCATCACGATGTTGGCCGGCGTGATCTCGTCGCGGAGGGCCTCCTCGGCGTGGAGCCGGCGCCAGCGGTTGCGGAGGGCGATGGCGACGGACCGCTTCGCGTCGTCCTGGCCGACGACGTACTTGTCGAGCTCGGCGACGATCTGGCGGGGCGTGAGGCCGGCGAGGTCGTCGACGGGCTCGGCGAGGGTGGGGAGGGGGGCGTCCATGGAGAGGAGTCTGCGTCTGTGGCGCCGGCTACGCCCGCGGGACGGACGGGGATGCGAGGGGCGGACGTCGAAACCGGGTCCGCCCGACGTCTTGTTGCGTGTTTCGTGTTGCGTGGGGTTCCCGACCGCCACGCAACACGAACCACGCGACAGCCTAGATCTCCGCGTCGTCCTCGAACGGGAGCCCGTCGTCGGCGGTCTGGACCGAGGCCCCGTGGATCTCCTCGCGGACCTCCTTCACGGCCGGGTGGTCGCCGTTGACGAGGAGGACCGTGTAGTCGTACGGCATCCCCTTGCGGCGCTCGAGGCGGACGGCGCCGCACTCCTCGAGGTCGGCCACGAGCGACTTCGGGTCGTGCCCGTCGACCTCGCCGATCTCGTCGGACAGGCGGCGGAGGAGCGGCGTGAGGTAGATCTCCTCGTACTGGCCGAAAAACTTCTCGATGACCTCCAGGGCGTCGTAGTCGATCTCGTACTGCGGGTCCTGGGCCTCCTCGAACTCCGTCGTCTGGATCGGCGTGCCCACCTCGGCCTCGGGCGGGAGCGAGTTGCTGGGCAGCAGGTCGTTGGCGTCGACGAACTCGCCGGCGTCGGTGTGCTCGAGGAGGTAGGGCGAGAGGTGCTCCTTGAACCCGACCACGAGGACGCGCTTGTTCTGGGCGAGGAGCGCGGTCACGACCGGGGCGTAGTCGCGGTCGCCCGCGAGGAGGACGTACGTCGCGATCTCGGGGTGCCGGTCCAGCATCTCGACCGCGTCGACGGCGAGCTGGAGGTCGGTCGTGTTCCGGTGCATCGTGGCCGGGACGTAGACCGGCTCGATGGCGTGGAGGTAGAGCGTCCGCTGGACGTGGCGCGTGTGGTCGTCGAGGCCGCCGAAGTCGGCGTAGGCCCGGCCGCGGACGAGCCGCGTGCCGTCGTCGGCGAGGCGGTCGCGGAGGGCCTTGAACAGGTGGCCGGCGAGGTCGGCGGAGGACCCGTCGCGGCCGAGGCGCCCCTTCAGGTAGTGGTGGAGGTTCTGGTAGTCGACGAGGACGGCCGCCTGGCGGGCGCCGTCGACGCTCTCGGGCGCGATCTCAGACATGGAGGCGATGGCTTGCGGGCTCGGAACGCGCGCGAACAGATGGCGCGCGCCGCCAAGCTACGCCCGCCCGCCCGGTCGGTGGCCCCCGCCTCGCCCCCGCTCACCGGACGACCACGACGGGCCGGCTCACGAGGCCGCCGCGCGTCTCGGCACGGACGACGTAGAGGCCCGCCCGGAGGCCGTCCGGGAGGGGGGCGGTCACGGCGCCGGCCGGCCCCACCCGCCCGCCGAACAGCGTCGCGACCCGCCGCCCGAGGGCGTCGTGGAGGGTGACGGTCACGGGCTGGGCGGCCGACGACGTGAGCCACACGCGGATCGGCCCGGCGCCGGGGTTCGGCGCCACCGACAGGGCCACCGAGGCGGACGGGGCCGGCTCCCGGGGGATCGGCGCCCCGCCGAGCTTCCAGAGCTCGCGCCCCTTCCCGTCGCCGCCGTCGGCCGCGAAGTAGAGCGCGCCGTCGAACACGGTCAGGTCGGACGGGCGGCTGCTGGCCGGCAGGCCGTCGGCGGTCCCGTCCCAGAGGTCCTCGACCAGGGCGGTGCCGGCCTCGGTCCCGTCCGACCGCCAGAGCTCGAGGCCCGTCTCCCCGTCGCTCGCTCGGAAGTAGAGCGCGCCGTCGAACGCGACGAACGTGGCGAAATCGAGGGCGCTCCGGGAGCCCTCGGCGATGTCCCGGACCAACCGGGTCCCGCTCTCGGTCCCGTCCGTCGTCCAGAGCTCCCACCCGCGCGTCCGGTCGTTGGCCTCGAAGTACAGCCGGCCGCCGAGCTCGACGAACGTGGTGAAGGCGACGCTCGCCGACGCGCCCGGCGCGATGTCCTTGACGAGGCGCGTCCCGCCCTCGGTGCCGTCGCTGGTCCACGGCTCGGAGCCCACGACGCCGTCGTTGGCCGTGAAGTAGAGCGCGCCGTCGAGTTCGGCGAACGCGTTCGGGAAGCCGCTGTCGGAGCCCGGCCGGATGTCGGCCACCAGCTCGATCCCCGACGCGCCCGCGGCGAGCCGCCGGAGCTCGGACCCGACGGCGCCGTCGTCGGCGGGGAAGTAGAGCGCGCCGTCGAAGACCGTCAGCCCGAACGGGCCGCTGTCGGCGGCGCCCGGGTTGAGGTCCTGGACGATCTCGGTCCCGGCGCTTGTCCCGTCCGTCCGCCAGAGCTCCCGGCCGTGGGCGTCGTCGGCCTCGAAGTAGAGGGCGCCGTCGAACGCGACCAGGTCCGGCGCGCCGAGGAGGTAGCCGTTCGCGGACCCCGGGTTCACGTCCCGGAGCAGGGCCGTCCCCTCGGTCGTCCCGTCGGTCCGCCACAGCTCCCGGCCGGTCGAGCCGGCGTCGGCGACGAAGTAGAGGAGGCCGCCCGCGACCGTCAGGCCCTGGATCTGGCCTCCGCCCGATCCGGGCCGGACGTCCTTGACGAGCCGCGTGCCGCCGGCGGTGCCGTCGGTGGCCCACAGCTCCGGCCCGGTCGTGCCGTCGTCGGCGACGAAGAAGAGCTCGCCCTCGAACGCGGCGAGCTCGAACGGGAGGCCGCTCAGCGTCGACGGGAAGGCGTTCCCGTCGCCCGGGTTGAGGTCCACGACGAGCCCCGTCCCCTCGGTCGTCCCGTCCGTCCGCCAGCGCTCCCGGCCGTTCGTCCCGTCGGAGGCGACGAAGTAGAGTCGGCCGTCGAAGAGCGTGAACGCCTCGGGCACACCGCCGTCGGGGCCCGGGTTGAGGTCGAAGACCGAGAGCGACTGCGCGCGGGCGGGCGCCGACCCGGTGGCGGCGGCGGAGAGGACGAGGGCGAGGAGGGCGGTGCGCATGGTGGCGGGAGGGGGGCTCCCGCCAGAAGCGTACTCCGCGCCCGGATCGGCTCACCGCCCGGTCCCCTCCGCCTCGGCGTCGAGGCGGGCGCCCTCAGTCCTCGGCGTCGAGCTCGAGGACCGTCGTGTTGAGGTTCGTGTAGATGCAGATCTCGCCCGCGATCCGGAGCCCCTCCTCGACCATGTCGCGGGCCGAGAGGTCGGGCGCGTGCTTCATCATGGCGCGGGCCGCCGCGAGGGCGTAGCTCCCGCCCGAGCCGATGGCGAGGATCGGGTCGTCGGGCTCGATCACGTCGCCGGTGCCGGAGACCAGCAGGAGCCGGTCGGGCGCGGCCACGGCGAGGAGCGCCTCGAGGCGGCGGAGGTACCGGTCGGTCCGCCAGTCCTTGGCGAGCTCGACGGCCGAGCGGACGACGTTGCCGCCGTACTGCTCGAGCTTGGCCTCGAACCGCTCGAAGAGCGTGAACGCGTCGGCGGTCGAGCCGGCGAAGCCGGCCAGGAGCTTGCCGCCGTAGAGCGGGCGCACCTTCTGCGCCTTGTGCTTCATGACGGTGTCGCCCATCGTGGCCTGCCCGTCGGAGCCGAGGGCGACGCGGCCGTTGTGGAGGACGCCGAGGACGGTCGTGGCGTGGATCGGGGTCACGGGAGTGAAGAGTGAGGGGGATGGGTAAAGGGTCGCGGACGATGGCGAAGGCGGTCGGGGTTGCCCCGCGCCTCACTCTTCACCCCTCACTCATCTCCCCTCGTAGTCCGCCAGGAGCTCGACGATCCGGTCCTGGGCCTGGTTCACGGTGCTCGTCGAGACCGTGTAGTTGTTGCACAGGAGCGAGAACGCGAGGACGTCGCCGGAGGCGCTGCGGACGTAGCCCGACAGCGTCCGGGCCCCCGAGATGTAGCCGGTCTTCGCGCGGACGTTGCCGCGGGCGTCGCCCGAGCGGTAGCGGTTGCGGATCGTGCCGGTGTAGCCGCCGACGGGGAGCGAGTTCCAGAACGCCTCGCGCGTCGCGCGGTCCGGGTGCTGGTACATCCCGCGGAGGATGCCGACGAGGCCGACCGGCGTGAGCCGGTTGAGCGCCGAGAGGCCCGAGCCGTCGGCCACGCGGAAGCTCTCGGGGTCGACGCCGACGCGCTGGAGGAACGGCTTCGCCGCCTCGTAGCCCGCGAACGCGGAGCCCGTCGGGAGGTCGGTGCCCCGGTAGACGTAGGCGCCCATCGTGCGGAGGAGGTGCTCGGCGTAGAGGTTGTTCGACGACTCGTTCGTCTCCTTGATGATGTCGGCGAGCGGCGGCGAGGTGAACGTCGCGATCCGGCGGAGGAGCTCGTAGCGCGGCCGCCGGCCCCACTCGTCGACGTCCACGCCGGCTCCGACGACCTCGATGCCCCGCTCCTCCAGCACGCCGACGAGCGTCGACACGAAGTAGTCGGTGGGGTTGACGATGGAGAGGTCCTCGGTCTCGGTCCGCCCGGCCGGGACGCTGGCGGTGACCGTGAACACGTTCTCGGAGAGCGCGCGGTCGTAGCCCTCGCGGATGCCGCCGCCGGCCGTCGTGGTCGAGCGGTTGACGAACCGGGCGTAGCCGTAGTCGGGCTCGACCTCGATGCGGGCGGCCGCGCCCGGCGACGTGCCGTGGACCTCGACGTGGACCGTGCCCTCGTTGAACTGGAGGCCCGAGATCTCGGCGCCGTAGTACCACTTGAGGTCGTCCCACTGCCAGCCCTGCCCGAGGTGGACGTTGTCGAACACGTCGTCGTCGCCGATGACGTCGCCCTGGACGCGGGTGATGCCGGCCGCGCGGAGGCTGTCGGCCCACTGGCGGAAGACGCGGAGCATGTCGCCGTCGGCGAAGCGCCCGCCGATCGTCGGGTCGCCGGCGCCGCGGACGACGAGCGAGCCGCGGAGCGTCCCGCCCTCGACGTCTCCGTCGGCGTAGAGCCGCGTCTGGTAGCGGAAGGCGGGCCCGAGCGCGTCGACGGCGGCGGCCGTCGAGAGGAGCTTCATGTTGCTCGCCGGGATGAACCGGCGGGCGGCGTTCCGGTCGTAGAGCTCGGCCCCGGTGTCCAGGTTCACGACGTAGGCGCCCCAGTAGGCGTCGTCGAACGCGCGGGCGTCGAGGACCTCGTCGATCCGCTCCGCCAGCCCGGCGGGCGTCGAGGTCGGCTGGGCGTGGGCGGCGGCCGAGGCGAGCAGCGCCAGGGCGGCGACGAGCGGGGCGAGGCGGGGGCGGACGGGCATCGGGGGGCGGACCGGTGAGCGGCGGTCGAAACGACGGGGGGAAACGGGATCGTGCGCCCGGCGCGGGAGGGCCCGAGGGCGCGGCCGGCCGGCTACTCGGTCGGCGTCGTGGCCTGGAGGCGGGCCTCGAGGGCGTCCTGCTGGCGCTCGATGCCGAGCGAGTCCCGGGCGGCGGCCTCGAGGATCGCCTGCTCGGGGTCGGGCCGGGTGAGGAGCACGTAGACGTAGCCGACCTCGGAGATCGGCGCGGCCGGGTCGAGGTGGATCACGTAGTCGTTCCGGCCCGCGGCGGCGTACGCCGTGTCGACGCGGCCGACGGGGATGCCGGCTGGGAAGACGCCCGAGACCGGGCTCGTCACGACGAGCATCCCGGGCTCGACGGGCTCCGTCTTGACCACGTACTCCATCGTGAGCCGGTCGAACGAGGCGCCGTCCCACCGCACGACGCCCTCGCGACCGAGCGCCTCGATGGAGGCCGGCACGCGGAACTGCGTGTTCTGGTGCGGCATCACGACCGAGTACCGGTCGCTCGTGAGCACGACGCGCCCGACGATCCCGCGCTCGTTGATGACCGGCATCCCGACCTCGATCGAGTCGCGGGCCCCGGCGTCGATCGTGAGCAGGTTCGTCTGCTCCGTGATGTCCTTGGCCACGACGCGGGCCACGACGCGCCGCGTGTTCGTGGTGTCGGGGAACTGGAGGAGCGCCCGGAGCTGGGCGTTCTCGGCGGACGCCTCGCGGAGCCGGGCGACCTCGGCGGACAGCTCGGCGGTCTCGTCGCGGAGCCGCTCGTTCTCGACGAGCGACCGGCGGAACTGGGCGGCCCGCTCGAACGCGCCCTCGACCGGCGCCGTCACCGTGAGGCTCGCCGCGCGGGCGGCCCGGAGCGCCGGCCCGTTGCGGCCGACGAAGATCACGATGCCGCCGAGGAGGAGCGCCCCGAACACGACGTAGTCGCGCGAGCGCTCCCAGACCTGCTGCGCAAGAGCCATCCGAGAGGAGAGGGGGGAGGTGCGGCCCGCCTACTCCCGAGCGCCGGGGCGGTTCGGGAGTGGGCGGAAGGTCGAGGGCGGGGGGCGCGAGTCCGTCGACCCCGGCGCCGAGGTGGACCACCTCGCGCCCTCCGCCTCTCGCCTCAGTTGCTCAGCACCGGCATGTAGCCGTCGATGTCCTCGAGCACGGAGCCCGTGCCGCGGACGACGGCCGTGAGCGGGTCCTCGGCCGAGAACACCGGCAGCTCGGTCCGCTCGCGGAGGTACTCGTCGAGGCCCTTGAGGAGCGCGCCGCCGCCGGTCAGCATGATCCCGCGCTCGAGGACGTCGCCGCCGAGCTCCGGGGGCGTCCGTCGAGCGCGCGCACGACGGCCGCGGCGATCTGGTTGACCGACGGCCGGAGCGCCTCGCGGACGTCCTCGCTCGAGACGACGCGTGTCTTCGGCACGCCGGTCACGAGGTCGCGGCCCTTGACCGACAGCTCGAGCTCGGGGTCGAGCTTCTGCGCGCTCCCGATCTCGCACTTGATCCGCTCGGCCGTCCGCTGCCCGATGAGGAGGTTGTGGTGCTTCTTGAAGTACTGCATCACGGCCTCGTCGAGCTCGTTGCCGCCCACGCGGATCGACTCGTCGACGACGATGCCGTTGAGCGCGATCACCGCGATCTCGGTCGTCCCGCCGCCGATGTCCACGATCATGTTGCCGACGGGCTCCTGGACGGTCAGCCCGATCCCGATGGCCGCGGCCATCGGCTCGTCGATGAGCATGACCTGGCGGGCGCCGGCGTTCTGGGCGGCGTCCTTGACGGCCCGGCGCTCGACCTCGGTGATCCCGCTCGGCACGCAGATGACCATCCGGCCGATGCTCGTCAGCCAGCCCGGCTTGACGCGGCGGATGAGGCCGCGGATGAGCGCGTCGGCGACCGAGAAGTCCGCGATGACGCCGTCGTTGAGCGGGCGGATCGTCTCGATGTCCTTGTGCGTCCGCTCGTGCATCAGCAGCGCCTCGGTCCCGATCGCGACCGGCTTGCCGGAGCGCCGGTCGATGGCGACGATCGAGGGCTCGTTGAGCACGATGCCCTTGTCGCGGACGTGGATGAGCGTGTTGGCGGTGCCGAGGTCGATGGCGACGTCGACCGAGAACGGGTTGAGCACGGGGGCGGGGGGAGGGCGGGCGGCGCGGGGCGCCGGCGTGGGCAGCGGGAGGCGCGTGGTCGCCGGCCCCGTCCGTCCGGGGGCCGTGGTGGGCAGCACGCGCGGGCGGAAAGCTAACGAGGCGTCCACCCCGGGCCCGGCCGGGCGGGCTTGATTTTTCAGGGAGGATCCGGCCCGGGCCCCGCCGCCGCGGGCTCGCGGGCGCCGCCGCAATCGGGGGTTAGCGGCGACGTGTGGCCCCGGCGGCGTAGACTAGGGGGCCGCCCGTTGTTCTCCATGCCGAGCCGCCCGTCCGAGACCTCCCGCCGCCAGCGCGCGCTGGCCGCCTCGGGGCTGCTCGACAGCCCGCCGGAGCCGTCCTTCGACCGGCTGACCGAGCTCGTGCGGCTGGTCCTCGACGTCCCCGTCGCGCTCGTCTCGCTGATCGACCACGACCGGCAGGTCTTCAAGAGCCAGCAGGGCCTCCCCGAGCCGTGGTGCTCGATCCGGCAGACCCCCCTGTCCCACTCGTTCTGCCAGCACGTCGCGGACCGGGCGGAGCCGCTCGTCGTCCCCGACGCCCGGCAGGACCCGCTCGTCGCGGGCAACCCCGCCATCGGGGACCTCTCGGTGGTGGCCTACCTGGGCGTCCCGCTCGCGACGCCGGACGGGACCGTGATCGGGTCGCTCTGCGCCATCGCCCCCGAGCCGAGGGCGTGGACCGACCGGGACCTCGCCACGCTGCGCGCGCTGGCGGAGTCGGTCATGACCGAGATCGCCGTCCGGTACCACCTGCGGGAGCAGAACGCGGCCGCGACCGGGCTCGAGGAGGCCAGCGCCGGGCTCCGCCAGCTCAACGAGGACCTCGAGGCGCGGGTGGCCGAGCGGCCGGCCGCGGCCCGGGCCCTGGCGCGGGCGCTGACCCGGGCCGAGCAGGAGGAGCGCCGGCGGATCGGCCAGGTCCTCCACGACGACCTCCAGCAGGTGCTCCACGGCGTCCAGATGCAGCTCGCCAGCGGCAACCCCCGCCGGGCGGCGGAGCTCGTCGAGCGGGCCTGCCGGCTCACCCGGACCCTCGCGCACGAGCTGACGCCGCCCTCCCTCCAGGGCGGCACGCTCGGCGACCTCGTCGGCTGGCTGGCCGGCCGCCAGCGGGAGGCCTACGGGGTCGAGGTCGAGGTGGACGTCGACGAGCGGACCCCGCGGGTCGACGAGGCCATGCGGGTCCTGCTGTACGGCGTGCTCCGCGAGTTCCTGTTCAACGTGGTCAAGCACGCCGGGGCCCACCGGGTGCTCGTCACGGTCGAGCCGGTGGGGGAGGACGCCGTCCGCCTCGTCGTCGCCGACGACGGCGTGGGGTTCGACGCCGAGGCGCGCCGGCCGGGCGGGATCGGGCTGGCGGGGGCGCAGGACCGGATCCGGCTGGCCGGCGGGCGGCTCGAGGTGGCGACGGCGCCGGGGGCGGGGACCCGCGTCGTGATCGAGGTCCCCGCGCTGTCGCCGTTCAGTGGCGGAAGTGGCGCCGGCCGGTGAAGGCCATGGCCACGCCGCGGGCGTCGGCCGCCGCGATCACCTCGTCGTCGCGGACGCTGCCGCCGGGCTGGACGGCCGCCGTCGCGCCGGCCTCGGCCGCGGCCTCGAGGCCGTCGGCGAAGGGGAAGAACGCGTCGGAGGCCACCACGCAGCCGGCGAAGTCGAGGGCCGACTTGGCGCCCTTGGCCACGGCGATCTCGCTCGCGTCGATCCGGCTCATCTGCCCGGCCCCGATCCCGAGCGTCGCGCCGTCGCGGGCGTAGACGATCGCGTTCGACTTGACGTGCTTGCAGACGCGCCACGCGAAGTCGAGGTCGGCCCACTCGCGCTCGGTCGGCCGGCGCTCCGTCGGGACCGTCCACCCGTCGCGGACGTCGGCGGCGAGCGGGGCGTCGGGGTCCTGCACGAGGAGCCCGCCCGCGACCGTCCGCACGTTGGCCTCGGCCGACGCGGCGCCGAGGTCGGCGCGGACGAGCCGGCGGTTCTTCTTCTGCTCGAGGAAGTCGAGCACGCCGTCCTCGAAGTCGGGCGCGATGATGATCTCGGTGAACACGGCGTCGATGGCCTCGGCCGTCGCCCGGTCGAGGGGCCGGTTCACGACGACGATCCCGCCGAACGGGCTCTGACGGTCGGTCGCGAACGCCTTGTGAT
>CAXRFJ010000481.1:0-6777 GCA_964229475.1 Rubrivirga sp. | reverse complement strand
GGGCGGAGTCGCGTCTGGTCGACCTCCTGGTCCTCGGCGAGGGCGAGGACCGCGGGCGAGATCTTGTAGCGGTTGATGGTCCCCTGGTCGGAGTCGCCCGCCGCCAGGGCGCGGTAGAGCATCTCGCCGTTGTAGTCGTAGAGCGCGAACAGCCGGCGGGCCGCCGCGACGCGCGGCGGCAGCGAGGCGGCGAGGTAGGCCTCCAGGCGCTCGGACTCGGCCGCGAACGGGAGGAAGTCGCGGACCTGGTCGTCGTCGGCGCCGACGCCGCTGACCTCGATGACCACAAGCTCCGGTTCGGGGTTGCGGTCGACGTAGTCGTAGAGCACCACCTCCGATAGCTCCGTCGACATGCCGTTGTAGCTGGCGTTGAAAACGGGCCGGCCGAGGAGGGCCTCGAGCGTCGGCTGGTGGAAGGTGTTGACCCCGCGCGAGTTGCCCAGGATGAGGACGCCACCGGGCGCGTCGCCGCGGTAGAGTGTGGCGAACCGGTTGCCCGTCTGCATCACGGCCGCGTGGAGGCCGGCCGCCAGGGCCCGGTCGCCCGCGACCACGAGCGCGACGAGCGCCAGCGCCCACCCGATCCGTTTCCAGAGGTCCGGGCCGCCCATCAGAACTGGAAGTAGATGAACTGCCCGCCGTCGAACGTCCCGAACAGGACGATCACCCACAGCGCCGTCGCGAACGCGAGCGTCCGCGCGATGGGTCGGTCGAGCACGAGCGACGGGAGGACGACCGCCTTGCTCCACAGCTCGAGCGCCACGAGCGCGCCGATGAGCAGGACCCCCTTGAGCACGACCACCTTCAGCTGGACGTCGGCGAGGCTGAGCCGGTCGATGGACGCGATCTGAGCGATGACCTCCCACGAGGTCGCGAAGGTCGGGCTCCGGAAGAAGATCCAGGCGAAGCACGTGAGTGCGAACACCGCCGCGACCTGGAGCCCCGTCGCGACGGCGCCGGGCACCCGCAGCCGCTCGACGAGGCGGCCGTACCCGGGCCCGAGGAGGCGCTGGACCACGAGGTACAGCCCGTGCAGGAAGCCCCAGAACACGAAGTTCCAGCTCGCCCCGTGCCACAGCCCGCCCAGGAGCATCGTGATCATCAGGTTGCGGTAGGTCGCGAGTGTCCCGCCGCGGTTGCCGCCGAGCGGGATGTAGAGGTAGTCCCGGAGCCAGCTCGAGAGCGAGATGTGCCAGCGCGTCCAGAACTCGCTGAAGCTCTTCGAGAAGTAGGGCGTGTCGAAGTTGACGCCGAAGTCGTAGCCCAGCATCCGCGCCAGGCCGATCGCGATGTCGGAGTAGCCCGAGAAGTCGCAGTAGATCTGGAAGGCGTAGAACACGACGCCGATCAGCACGCTCAGTGGAGGGAACGCCTCCGGCGCGTCGAACACGCGGTCGACGAACGGCGCCAGCGAGTCGGCCACGGCCACCTTCTTGACGTAGCCCAGGAGCACCTGCCCCAGCCCCAGGAGGAAGCCGCTCCAGAGGAACGGGTGGTCGCGGCGGAGCTGCGGGAGGAGCAGGCTCGCCCGCACGATCGGGCCGGCCACGAGCTGGGGGAAGAACGCGACGTAGGTCGCGAACCGGAGCAGGCTCCGCTCGACCTCGATGCTCCCGCGGTACAGGTCGATCGAGTAGCTCAGCGTCTGGAACGTGTAGAACGAGATCCCGACCGGCAGGATCACGGCCAGGAACGCCGGCGACTCGCTGAACCCGAAGACCCCCGTCGCGCGGTAGACCGAGTCCAGGAAGAAGTTGAAGTACTTGAAGACCGCCAGCAGCCCCAGGTTGCTCACGAGGCTCAGCGTCAGCCACGCCTTCTTGGTCCGCTGCGCCTCCGCCCCGGCGATCTTGAGCCCGACGACGTAGTCGATCCCGGTCGAGAGCGCGATGAGGCCCAGGAAGCGCCAGTCCCACCACCCGTAGAACAGGTAGCTCCCGGCGAGGCAGACGGCGAGGCGCGCGGTCCCCCGGGTCGCGAAGTACGCCGCGAGGAAGAGCGGGAGGAAGACGAGGAACGGGACGCTGTTAAACAGCATGCGGCACGCCCCTCCGCCGAACCCGGACGACCAGCACGAGGGCGACGAGGGGGACCGCCGCCACCATGAGCGCCACCATCCTCTGGCTGAACCCGCCCGTCACCGTCGTCCACCCGACCGGGATGACGGTCACGGCGTAGAGCGTCGCCCCGGCCGTGTGGTGGAGGACGGGCTTGAACATCTCGTACACCCACCGCATCCCGACGCCGAGCATGAACGGGACGAGCACGACGCCGAGGAGCCCGAAGTTGAGGTACGCCTCCGCGATCATCCCCGGCGGCACGCCGGCGAAGCGCATGTTGAAGATGTTCTGGCCGATGAGCGGGCCGGCCCCCAGCGGCGGCTTGTCGAGCCAGACCGTCCGCGGGATCGGCATGAAGGCCCACGCGGCGTACGACTCGCCGTACTGGTACGGGAGCTGCTCCGGGACGCCCTCGATGATGTGGGCCGTCTTCGTGAGGTCCATGAAGTGGCGCCCGCCGACCGTCGTCTCGAGCAGCGCGCGCGCGCCGAACACGTCGCCGGTGTTCGACAGGTCCCCCGACCTCGGGCGGAGCGCGGTCAGGACGAGGAGCAGCGCGAGGATGCCGACCGAGCCGCCGACGAGCACCGACTTCGGGATCGCGCCGCGCGTGCACCGCCAGATGACGAGGGCCTCGATGAGGACCATCAGCACCTTCGTCCGGCTGCTGTTGAAGAACGGGAACACGACGGCCATCAGGACGAGGGCCGTGATGACCCCGGCCTCGACGAGCCCGAGGCGGGTCCGCTTGGTGAGCGCCCACGCCAGGACGAACAGGAACACGGGGCCGGTCACGGACGCGCCCCAGCGGTAGTACCCCAGCGCGCTCCGCGCGTACTCGGCGCCCTCGACCGTGTAGAACCGCTTGCGGGAGAAGTCCTCGATCACGCCGGTCAGCCCCATCTTGCTGAGGTAGAGCGACATCGACACGACGGCGATCGTCAGGGCGACGGCGGCGACGAGGAGGATCCGCCAGCGGCTCCAGGCCTCGTTCGCCACGACCCGCGACCGGTCGAGGCGCGGCGCCGGGAGCTGGAACAGGTAGCCCGCCGCGAACGCCATCAGCCCGAAGAGGACGAGGACCGCCGCGTTGACGAGGAACGCCGGCTCGAGCCGGTTCAGCAGGAGGAAATCGCGCGCGCCCTCGGGACCGAACGCGAGCCACCCCGGCTTCAGCGTCACGCCGATGGCGACGGCCAGCATCACGAAGCTGATCGGCTCGACCACCTCGTAGTCCGGCTTCAGCATCGGGACGGCGAGGAGCACCAGCAGGCACGCGGCGCCGGCCACCCCGAGCAGCGCGTAGTCCACCGACCCGTGGAGCACGAGGGCCGCGCCGGCCAGGATCAGGGCGACCGCCACCACCGCCAGCCCGCCCCCGAGCAGCGCGCGGCGGGCGCCCGTCAGGCGGGCACGGTGGCGCGCGGCCGCGCGGGGCCGACTCGGAGCCCGGAGACTGGGGGGATGGGGGAGCATCCGAGAGGGCGCGGCGGCCGCGTCACCCGGGCCGGCGGCCGCCCCCGGGGAGCTGGCGGACCAGCTTCGCGAGGTGGGCACGGTCGAGAACGGGCCGTCCGGGCCAGAAGAGGAGGACGAGCGGGAAAGCTACACACAGCCCCAGTTTTGCTAGGATTGCGAGTATGGAGCCTTCGTGGAGGGGCACCGCCAGCGCGAGCGCGCCGAGGCCGACGGCCGCGCCCGTCGCGACCGCCAGCGTCCGCCACTCGAGCCGGACGGGGTAGCCGCGCCGGGCGTACGCGAACGACGCGGCCGCCGCGGCGAGGTACGCCGCGATGGTGGCCACGGCGGCCCCGACGATGCCGAGCGCGGGGATCAGCAGGAGGTTGGCGCCGACGTTGGCCGCCAGCCCGAGGCCGGTCGAGGTCGAGATGTGCCGCGTCTGCTTGACCAGGAACAGCGGCAGCATAAAAAACTGGTTCGCCGCGTGGAAGACGTGGGCGACGACCACGAGCCGGAGGATCAGGACCGCCCCGGCGTACTCCCGGTTGGCGACGACGGCGATGACCTCGTCGGCGAAGACGAACAGGCCCAGGGCCAGCGACAGCGTCAGGATCGAGATGGCCGAGAACGTCCGGGCGTACTCGGCGGGCCCGCCCTCCCCCTCGCCGGTCCGGAAAAAGCGCGCCAGCCACGCGTTCGAGATCGCGATGCTGACCATCGTCAGGACCGTCGCCATCTGGTAGCCGACGCCGTAGACGCCGAGCGCGTCGAGGCTGACGGTCGCCTCCAGGATGAGCCGGTCGGCGAACGTGATGCCCCACACGAACACGAGGTGCGGGAGGAGGACGATCGAGTAGCGGAACGCCTCGCGGAGCCGCCCGAACGTCGGCCGCCAGCGGGCCGGGGCGTTGACGATCACGGCCGAGGCGAGCGCCCAGACGCCGTACCCCACGATCTCCCCCCAGATCACGCCCTCGACGCCCCACCCGAACACGGCGACGAACACGATCACGGCGCCGGTCACGGAGACGACCTGGGCGATCGAGAACGCGCTGTGGGCCAGCGGCTCCTGCCGCACGATGTAGCGCATGAGCGGGATCGTGCCGATGCCCTGGAGCGCCGCGTCGGCGACGGCGAGGACGATGAGCGACGTCGCGATCTGCGAGCCGATGACCTGCCCCCAGATCGAGGCCGTCCCCATCAGGAGCGCCGAGAGGCCGACGGCCGCCGTCGTGACGGTCCACCAGATGCCGGCCGTAAACCGGTCCGCCTCGGCGGCGCTCTCGTACTCGACGTAGTAGCGCTTGACGGCCTGCCCGAGGCCGAGCGGGAACACGCGCGCGAGGGCGTACGACACGGCCTGGAGGAACACGACGATCCCCACCTCGGCCTGCGTCAGGTAGTGGACGTAGAACGGGACGAGGAGGAACTTGGCGACCTTCGCGAGGAGCGCCCCGCCGACGTAGATCGCCGACGCCAGCCCCATCCGCCTGCCGCCCCTCCCCGCGGTGGCCCGGCTCGACGTGCTCACGGCGCCGCCCTCTCGCCCGGGCTCTCCCGCCAGCCCGGCCGGGGCCGGCCGGTCCACGCCTCGACGACCTCGACGTCCCGCTCGAACCGGGGGAGCAGCTCGGCCCGGAGCGCCGGGTCGAGCGGCGCGAAGTCGAGCTCCGTCGAGAGGCCCCGCTCGACGGCCCGCTGCGCCCGCCCGAGGGGCCGGCGGATCGCGTCGGGCAGCCGGGCGCCGACCGCCGCCCGGGCCCACTCGCCGAGGCGCCGGAGCGCCGGGTAGCGCGGCGCCCGCTGCACGTTGAACCGCTCCCCGAGGGTGGGCGGCCGGAACGCGGGGTCGACGCCGAGGTGGCGGTGGACCGCAGCGAGCGCCGCCTGGGGATCGGCGTCCATGTCCTCTTTCGCGACCACGAGGAGCTGGTCGCGGTCGAACTGCCCGAGGTAGCGGTCGACCGTGTCGGCGTAGTGGCTCGCGCGCTCGTAGTAGCGCGCCCGCGGGTGGTCCGCTGCCACGAGGTCGGCGAACGGCCCGGGATTCCAGCCGGCCTTCCGCTCCTGCCAGTAGTGCGAGTACATCCGGTCGACGGGGTCACGGACCATCAGGACGAGCCGGACGTCGGGCGCGTGGGCGTGGATGAGGCCGGGCGCGTCAGGCGCGACGCAGTAGACGGTCGACGCCTCGCCCCGCTTCGCCCCCGGGGCCGCGTCGGCGAACAGGCCCTCGTACCAGTCGATTCCGCGGTCGTACGTCCCCGCCCGGGGCAGGTCGTCGTCGGTCTCGCCGCGGGCCAGCCCTCCCCCCTGCCGTGTAAAAAACCGGGGCTCCTTGTCCGACGCCATCGCCACCTCTGGGTGCGGGTCGAGGTAGCGCCAGAGCGCGGTCGTCCCGCACTTCGGCGCGCCGAGGATCAGGAAGTCGGGGGTCGGCACGGGGCGGAGCGCGGGAGGCGGGCGCCGGGGTCGCGACGGCCGCCCGGCCGCGGTCAGGTGGACGCCGCGAGGGCGAGGACGTAGTCGCGGTAGGCGTTCGGGGCGAGCCGCTCCCCGAGCGCCGCGAGGTCGGCGCGGTCGATGAACCCCTGGCGGTAGGCGATCTCCTCCGGGCACGCGATCATCAGCCCCTGGCGGGCCTGGACCGAGTGGACGAACGCCGACGCGTCGAGGAGCGACTCGTGCGTGCCGGCGTCGAGCCACGCCACGCCGCGGCCCATCACCTCGACGTCAAGCGTGCCCGCCTCCAGGTAGTGCCGGTTGACGTCGGTGATCTCCAGCTCGCCGCGCGCCGACGGCGTGAGGCCGGCGGCGACCTCGACCACGTCAGGGCCATAGGCGTAGAGGCCGGCGACGGCGAGGGTCGAACGGGGCTCGTCCGGCTTCTCCTCGATGGAGACCGCCCGGCCCGCCTCGTCGATCTCTACCACGCCGTAGCGCCGCGCGTCGCGGACCGGGTAGGCGAAGATCCGGGCGCCCTCCGTGAGCGTCGCGGCGCGCTGGAGCTGCCCCGAGAGCCCGCTCCCGTAGAGCACGTTGTCGCCGAGGATCATCATGACCGGCGCCCCGTCCAGGAAGTCGGCGCCGACGCGGAAGGCGTCGGCCAGCCCGCGGGGCTCGTCCTGCTGCGCGTACGCCAGCGCCATCCCCCACTGCGAGCCGTCGCCGAGGAGCTGCCGGAAGGATGGGAGCGCCTCGGGCGTCGAGATGACGAGGACCTCACGGATGCCCGCGAGCATCAGCGTGCTCAGCG
>CAXRFJ010000480.1:0-2783 GCA_964229475.1 Rubrivirga sp. | reverse complement strand
GTCGTACGGCTTCTCGACGGCGCCGTCGACGGCCATCTGCGCCGCCGTCCTCGCCGGCCTCGACGTGCTGACCGACGAGCCCGAGATCCACGGGCGGCTCATGGAGAACACGGGCTACCTCGCCCAGGCGCTCCAGGCGCGCGGCTTCGCCGACGCCTCCGGCGTCACGGCCGTGTTCTCGCTCCCGGTCCCGGCCGGCACCGACGTCCGCGCCGCGGCCCACGAGTTCCACCGGCGCGGCCTCTTCCTCAACCACATCGAGGCGCCGGCCGTGCCGACCTCGCAGCAGCGCTTCCGCGTCAGCCTCACGTCGGACCACACGCGCGAGGACCTCGACGAGTTGCTGGAGGGGATCGACGCCGTGTGGGCCACGCACGTCCTCCCCGTGGGCGACGGGGTCGTGAGTGCCGAGCCGCGGCTGAAGAAGTAGGGCGTCCCGAGAGGCCGCACGAGGGGCGAGCCGCGTTCGGCCGCCCCGGGCGCCGGCTAGGCCTCGCCCTCGGGGCCGGTAAACTGGACCGGCGGCTGGGCCGGGATCTCGCCGATCTCGCCGTGCTGGACCTCGTATCGCTGGATGTTCTCGGCGAGCGCCGCCAGCAGCCGCTTGGCGTGGCCCGGCGTGACCACGATCCGGCTCTTGACGCGGGCCTTCGGCACGCCCGGCATCACGCGGATAAAGTCGAGGATGAACTCCTCGGGGCTGTGGGCGATCATCACGAGGTTCGAGTACACGCCCTCGGCGATCTCCTCGGTGAGCTCGATGGACAG
Source organism: Rubrivirga sp. (assembly GCA_964229475.1). Lineage (GTDB taxonomy): Bacteria > Bacteroidota > Rhodothermia > Rhodothermales > Rubricoccaceae > Rubrivirga. The sequence continues at coordinate 2,015 of CAXRFJ010000480.1, read as the reverse complement.
GGACGGGGACTGCGGGCCGGACTGGGGTTCCATGAGGAGCGGTCGAGTGGGGTCGGAAGCTAGGGGCGAGCGGCGGGCCCGTCGTCGAATCCGTCGCGGTCGAGGAGCGCCAGCGAGAGCGTCGTCGCCCATCGCGAGGCCAGCGCCCGGTCCGCGCGCGCGATGGGGAGCACGAGCGCCTCGGACGACGCGCTGGGGACGCCCTCGAACGCCGCCAGCCGGCGCGGCCGGAGCACGAGCCGCGTCCGGAACACGCCGCTCCGGAGCGCGACCTCGGACACGTCGGCGATGGGGACCCGGTGGGTCTCGACGTCGCCCGTCCCCTCGTGGTCGGCGCGCCGCGTGTCGATGACGAGGGCGTCGCCCTCGGCGCGGAGGAGGCCGTGGAGCTGGTACGCCGCCGTGACCGTCCCGCCGGCCTCGTGGACCAGCTGGTGGCCGGCGATGCGGAACGGGAGGCTGGGCAGCGACTCCACGGTCAGCGCGGGCGGCCGCTGCGGGCGAGCGCGGCGATCAGGTCGCTCCGCGTGAGGATGTCGAACCCGCCCGCCTCGGCGCGGACGAGGACGGCGCCGGCCTCGCCGTCGAGCGTCGCCGTCAGCTCGTCGAGGTGGACCGAGGCGGGGACGACCGGGAGCGGCGCGCCCATCACGTCGCGGACGGCCTCGTCGCGGGCCTCGGGCTGGGCGATGAGCCGGTGGAGCACGCCGCGCTCGTTGAGGCTGCCCACCACCTCGTCGCCGTCGAGCACGGGGAGCTGGCTGATCCCGTGCGCCGTCATGGCCTCGATGGCCGAGGCGAGCGTGTCGCCGGGGGCCACGCCGATCACGACCTCGGCGCGGGGGCGGACCGCCAGCACGTCCTCGAGCGTGAGCGTGTCGGGCTCCTCGAGGAACCCGTTCCGGCGCATCCACTCGTCGTCGTACGTCTTGGAGAGGTAGCGGAAGCCGCTGTCGGGCAGGAGGATGACCACGACGTCGTCCTCCGTCAGCTCCCCCTCGTGGGCCCGGAGCCAGTCGAGCGCGCCGGCCACGGCCATCCCGCAGCTCTGCCCCACGAACAGGCCCTCCTCGCGCGCCAGCCGCCGCGTCATCCGCATCGACGTCTTGTCGTCGACCTGGACGTAGTCGTCGACGAGCGAGAAGTCCATGTTCTTGGCCAGGATGTCCTCCCCGACGCCCTCCGTGAGGTACGGGTAGATCTCGGACTCCTTGAACTCGCCGGTCCGCCAGTACTCGGCGTAGACGCTCCCGTACGGGTCGACGCCGATCGTTTTGACGCCGGGGTTCTGCTCCTTGAGGTACTTCGTGGTCCCGGAGATCGTCCCGCCCGTGCCGGCGCCGGCGACGAAGTGCGTGATCCGGCCGTCGGTCTGGTCCCAGAGCTCGGGGCCGGTCGTCCGGTAGTGCGCCTCGGCGTTGGCCGGGTGGTCGTACTGGTTGGGGTAGAACGAGTTGGGGATCTCCTGCGAGAGCCGCTTGGCGACGGAGTAGTAGCTCCGCGGGTCGTCGGGCGCCACGTTGGTCGGGCAGACGATGACCTCGGCGCCGAGCGCGCGGAGCACGTCGACCTTCTCCGGGCTCTGCTTGTCGGTCGTCGTGAAGATGCACGAGTAGCCCTTCGCGATCGCCGCGATCGCGAGGCCCGCGCCCGTGTTGCCGGAGGTCCCCTCGATGATCGTCCCGCCCGGCTGGAGCTGGCCCTTGGCCTCGGCGTCCTCGATCATCGCGAGGCCGATCCGGTCCTTGACGGACCCGCCGGGGTTGAAGAACTCGACCTTCGCGAGCACGGTGCACGGGAGGTCCCGCCCCAGCGTCTGGAGCCGGACGAGCGGCGTGTTGCCGATGGTGTCGAGGATGGAGTCGGACCACATGGGGGGCGGGGTCGGTCGGGGGCCGGAAAGCTACTCGGCCGGGCGTGCGGTCCCCGTGAGGATCGGGGCCGTGGAGCGGCCGCCGGCGCGTCGCCCTGCCAGCCCGAGGCCCGGGGGCCCGGCCCCACGCCAGGCGCCCCCC
>CAXRFJ010000479.1:0-2206 GCA_964229475.1 Rubrivirga sp. | reverse complement strand
GCTCCTCCGCCAGTCGCTGGCGGTCGGCGACGAGGCGGGCGAGCTCGCTCCGGAGCCGCACCACCTCGGCCTCGCGCGCCCCGCCACCGGCGACGGCCGGCCCCGGACGGGGCCCGGAGGGCGCGGCGGTCGGCCGCGCGGCCGCGGCGGGGCGGCGCCCGCGGCCGGCGGGGTCGTCGGCGACCGTGAGGCGGGCGGTGCCCCGCGGGCGCCCGCCGCCCGGCTCGTAGCGGACGTACGCCGAGGTGGGGCCGGTCAGCGACAGGAGCGGCTCGCGCCCGACGAGGCGGACGCTCCGCCCGTCGACGGCGAAGTACAGGCCGTCCCCGTCGAACTGGCCGGCCCGTCGGGCGCCGGCGAACGGGCGCTCCGAGACGGTGTAGGTCCCGTCGCCGGGCACGCCTATCGTGAGCACCCCGAAGGGCTCCTGGGCGAGCGGCCCGCCCGCCGTCGCGATCAGGCTGCCGCCGATGGAGAGGACGGGGTCGACCAGTCGGAACGAGGTCTGGGCCGCGACGAGCGGGGCCGCGACGAGAAGGGCGAGGGAGAGGAGGGACCGCATGGGGAAGGAGGGGGCCGGTCGGCTCAGAGACATCGCCGCACCGGAGGCCCGCAGGGCGGCGAATAGGAGGCGCTGATGCAACGCGTCCGTGACCGTTTCGGTCCGAATCGTATGACCGCGACGCGCCGGTGCCTAGCCCCGATCGCGGTCGCTGTAGAACCGCTTCAGCCGCACGGGGTCGGCGCCGACGAGCCACGCCGCCCACAGGCCCGCGTTGCGCACCTGCTGGCGGACCGCCCCGTGCCGCGCGAACCGACGCGCCGACGTCTCGACCTCGGCGTCGAGGAACGCGAACCGGCCGTGCCGCCGGAGGGCGCGGACGGCGTCGAGGTCCTCGAAGATGGGCTGGTCCGGGAACCCGCCGATCGCGTCGAACGCCTCGCGCCGGACGAACAGGGCCCGGTCGCCGAAGGCGAACCGGTGCCACCGCATCCAGAGCCGCGCGCTCCAGAGGCGGAGGACGGCGTGACCGCCGGGGCCGAGGCCGTCGCCGCCGAACGCCGTGCGGAAGCAGCCCGCGGCCGTGGTCGGGTCCGCCAGGGCGTGGCGGACGGCGTCGAGGGCGCCGGGCGGCAGGCGCGTGTCGGCGTGGAGGAACAGCAGGACGTCCCCGCCGGCCGCCGCGGCGCCGTCGTTCATCTGCCGTGCCCGCCCGCGCGCCCCGCGCACGACGCGGACGTCCGCCAGCGCCGCCCGGGCCGTCTCGGCGGTTCCGTCGCCGGAGTCCCCGACGGCCACGACGGCCTCCCACGGCCCCGGCTGGCGGGCCACCGAGGCGAGCGTCGCCGCGATCTCGTCGGCCTCGTTCCAGGCCGGGATCACGACGGAGACCCGGCACGCGCTCCGTGAGGCGGAGCTACCAGCGCCCGAGGCCGTCGCCCTCATCGCGCTACCAGTACATCAGCTTCATGCAGAACACCGAGCCCCCCGACTTCAGGTACTCGCTCGTGTCGAGCTCCACGGGCTCGTAGCCGCCCGCCCGGAGGAGCTCGTTCGTCGTCTCGCTGCCGGCCTGGATGAGGACGTGCCGGCCGTCCGGCGAGTGGGCGTTGCAGGCGAACCGCTCGCGGGCGTCGTCCTCCGGCGCCTCGATCGTCCGCCGGAAGTGGGCCTTGATGGCGGCGATGCCCTCGTCGGTGAAGGCCCCGGGGTAGTACAGCGCCGTCTCCTCGTCGATCGGGCAGAGGCACGTGTCGAGGTGGTAGAAGTCCGGGTCCGTCAGTTCCAGGGCCACGACGGGGAAGCCGAGCTTCTCGGCGAACCGCTCGTAGACCCGCCGGTCGGTGCGGTAGCCGTAGCCGCCCCAGAGGAGGTAGCGGCCCGGGTGCCAGATCGCGTCGCCCATCCCCTCGAAGTCGCCGGGCAGGTCGGGGTCGAGGTGCTGGACCTCGTAGCCGACGCTCCCGAAAAAGCGGTCGTAGTGCTCCACCTCCGGCTTCCGCTGCGCGGCGTGCATCCGGCTGAGGATCACGCCGAGCTCCCCGCCGGGCGTCTGGTACGGGAGCGTCTGGTTGGCGCAGAACACCATGTCCGGCAGGCCCGGGGCGCCGGCCAGTACCGCGACCTCCATGCCGAGCCGCTCGTAGGTGTCCTTCAGCGCCTCCCACTGGCGCCGCGCGCGGTCGGGGTCCACGTCGCCGATGT
>CAXRFJ010000478.1:0-4027 GCA_964229475.1 Rubrivirga sp. | reverse complement strand
GCACGAGGAGCCCGAACGCGGCGCCCGCCAGGACCTGCCCCGGCGTGTGCGCCCCGACGCGGACGCGCGCCCACATCAGCAGCGGCACGAGGAGCACGAGCGGGCCGACCGTCGCCAGCGTGAGCGCGGCCTCGACGTCGGCCGGGAGCTCGCGCCAGACGGTGAGGGCCGTGAACAGGAGGACGCCGACGAAGCCCGCGAGGCTCGTCATGTGGATCGAGATCTTCCAGCGCGTGTTGATCAGGAGCAGCACGGCCGTGTTGAGCGGGAAGAGCGCCGCGAACGCCACGATGAGCGGGAGCGCCGGGCCCTCGACCGTCCGCCACAGCAGGAGCGCGCCGATGGCGTACGACGCGATGCCGACGAGGAGCGGCATCGGCCGGTTCTCGCGCGTGCGGACCTCCAGGCTCTCGGCCCGCCCCTTCCGCACCATCCCGATCACGTAGAACAGCGGGACGAAGCAGAAGAAGACGGCCGACACGCCGAGCGTCCACGCGAGCTGCGGGAGCGAGGCCCCGAAGTGCGCGTCGATGAGCGTGAACGCGATCGGCGGCAGCGCGAGCGGGTTGAGGATGTACGAGACCGCGTTGGCGAGGCGGTACCCGTGGGCCGCGCGATCCAGCTCCGCCCGCCTCGGCGCCGAGGCGGGAGGGGCGAGGTCGCGGACCGCCCGCTCGGAGGCCGTCGTCTCGGCCACGGGCTAGTAGGCGCGGGCGTAGACCACGAGCCGCTCCGACGGCCGCCCGCTGACGGGGTCGGTCCCCGCCGCCTCCGTGTCGATGCCCGGGAACTGGTCCGGGAACGGGACGCAGCGGATCGTCGCCTTCGTCTCGTCCTTGACCTTCGCCTCCGTCTCGGCCGTCCCGTCCCAGTGCATGAGGACGAACCCGCCCTCCTCGATCTGGGCCTTGAAGGCGTCGTAGCTCTCGGCGACGCGGGTGTGGTCGCGGCGGAAGGCGTAGGCCCGGTCGTAGAGCGCCTGCTGGACGTCGTGGAGCGCCTCGCGGACGGCCGGCACGATCTCGCGCGCCGAGACCGACGTCTTCTCGCCCGTGTCGCGTCGGGCCATCTCGGCCGTCCCGTTCTTGACGTCGCGCGGGCCGACCGCCAGCCGCACGGGCACGCCCTCGACCTCGTACTGCGCGAACTTCCAGCCCGGCCGGTACTGGTCCCGGTCGTCGAGGACGACGCGGTAGCCGGCCCGCTCGAGGCTCTCGCGCATGGCCTCGGCGGCCTCCAGCACCTCCTCGTTGTCGCCGCCCGACCGCGTGATCGGGACGATCGCGACCTGGACCGGCGCCAGCTTCGGCGGGAGGATCACGCCGGCGTCGTCGCCGTGCGTCATGATGAGCGCGCCGATGAGCCGCGTGCTCACGCCCCACGACGTCGCCCAGACGTACTCGGGCTCGTTGTTCTCGTTCTGGAACGAGCACTCGAAGGCGCGCGCGAAGTTCTGCCCCAGGAAATGCGATGTGCCGGCCTGGAGCGCCTTCCCGTCCTGCATCAGCGCCTCGATGCAGTACGTGTCGACGGCGCCCGGGAACCGCTCGCTGGCGGTCTTGACGCCGCGGATGACGGGCATCGCCATCCACTCCTCCGCGAACGTCGCGTAGACGTCGAGCATCTGGCGGGTCTCCTCGACGGCCTCGGCCTCCGTCGCGTGGGCCGTGTGGCCCTCCTGCCAGAGGAACTCGGCGGTCCGGAGGAACAGGCGCGTCCGCATCTCCCAGCGGACCACGTTGGCCCACTGGTTCAGCTTGAGCGGGAGGTCGCGCCAGGACTGGATCCAGCGGGCGTACGTGTCCCAGATGATCGTCTCCGACGTCGGTCGGACGACGAGCGGCTCCTCGAGCTTCGCGTCGGGGTCGACGACGAGGTCGCCGTCCTCCTCCTTCAGCCGGTAGTGCGTCACGACGGCGCACTCCTTGGCGAAGCCCTCGACGTGCTCGGCCTCGCGGGCGAGGAAGCTCTGCGGGATGAAGAGCGGGAAGTAGGCGTTCCGGTGGCCCGTCGCCTTGAACATCCCGTCGAGCCCGCGCTGCATGTTCTCCCACAGCTCGTAGCCGTTGGGCGGCATCACCATCGAGCCGCGGACGGGCGACGTCTCGGCGAGCTTGGCGGCCCGGACGACGTCCTGGTACCACTGGTTGTAGTCGCGGTCGCGGGGCGTGATCTTCTCGGCCATGGGGCAATCGGTCCGGGATCGGACGCGGGGGCGGGCGGGGCTACCTTGGATGTGCGGACCGTGTGGGGATCGCCCGCCGCCGGGCGGCGTTACCTCGCCCGAGGAGGGCGCGGCTCCCAAGACACGGGCCGACGAAATATACCCGGGCTCACGGGGTCGGTCGGCCCGCCCGTTCCCTCTTCGCGCGGCTTCCGCACCGACGTCCCACCCGCCGCCATGCGCTCTCCCCGACGTTTCTCGCCCCCGGCCCTCCTCGGGCTGTTCCTCGCCGTCGCCCTCGCCGGCTGCGCCTCGTCCCGCGGGGACTGGCAGCGGTCGGAGCGGGGCGGCGCCCGCGCGCCGGCCGCCCAGGCCGACACCGCCGGCCCCGCCCGGGTCGGCCTCGCGGCCACGATGGACGTGCCCGAGAACCCCTACGGCGACACGGCCGAGGTCGACGTGCCGGCCGCCGAGGACATCGCCTCGGGCGCCGTCCCGCTCGGCCGGCCCGCGGCCTCCGCCGAGGGCGAGGTCGACCCGAACGCCATCACCGTCGGCCGCTACTACTACGGCGACGAGGGCACGACCTACTACGAGGACGTCGCCGACGACCTCGCCGACGACGGCCAGGGCGTCGACGACGACGTCTACTACGGCGGCTACTACGCCGACTACTACCGCTACGCGGACCCGGCCTACTACCCGTCGCCGTACACCTACTACCGCCCGTACCGGACGTACCGGCCGTACGTCCACTACGGCTGGTACCCGACGTGGCGCTACCGCCGCGCGTGGTACCGCCCGTACTACGCGGGCTACGGCTACTACGACCCGTACTACGCCGGCTACATCGACCCGTGGGTCGGGTACGGCTACTACGACCCGTGGCACTACGGCTCGGGCGTCTACGTCTCGGTCGGGTTCGGCTGGGGCGGCTACGGGAGCTACGGCCGCGGCTACCGCGACGGGTTCTACGACGGCAGCTACTACGCCGGGGCCGGCTACTACGGCCCGGGCTACTACGGCCGCCCGCGCCACCGCCGCTACTACGACGACTACCGCAACAACCGCGGCGGCGACGACGGCCGCCGGAGCCGGATCCAGGGCCTCCCGGGCTCGAACACGTCGCCCATCGCGCAGTCGGCGCCGGACCCGGCCCGCCAGCCGGCGCGGCGCGGCCTCGCGCCGGCCCGCCTGCCCCGCCCGTCGGCCGACCGCGGCGGGATCACCCGCTCGACGGGCCCGCGCACGGCGCCCGAACGGCGGCAGCCAGACCGCGTCGCCGACCAGCCGGTCCGCCAGCCGCGCGCCGGCGGCATGACGGCGCCCGGCCGCTCCGGCACGGCCGTCGCCCCGCCTCGCTCGACCACGACGACCCGCCCGGCCCCCACGCGCACGACGCGGCCCGCCCCCACGCGCACCACGCAGCCGGCCCCGGCCCGGACGGAGCGCCCGGCCCCGGTCCGCACCGAGCGCCCCGCGCCGACGCGCCAGGCCGAGCCCGTCCGCCGGTCGGAGCCGGTCCGCCGTGCCGAGCCGCGACGGGACGACCCGCCGCCGCGCGCCGAGCCGGTCCGGAGCCCGGAGCCGGTCCGCCGCGCCGAGCCGCGCCGCGAGACGCGCCCGGCCCCGGCCCCGCGTCGGGACACGCGGCCCGCTCCGGCGCCCCGCCGGGAGTCGCGCCCGGCCCCCGCGCCGCGCCCGCGCCGCGACACCAGCCCCGCTCCGCGCCCGGCACCCCGCACCGAGTCGCGACCGTCGCGGAGCCGCCAGGCCCGCCCGGCCCGGAGCTCCGGGAGCAGCCGGCAGGCGCGCCCCGCGCGGAGCAGCGGGGGCAGCCGCTCGTCCGGCCGGCGCTCCTCG
>CAXRFJ010000477.1:0-11109 GCA_964229475.1 Rubrivirga sp. | reverse complement strand
GGTCCTCGCCGGCCTCGTCGGCGTGCTGGCCGCGGCCGTCCTCCTCGTCGCCGCGGCGGTCCGGCTGGCGGAGACGGGGGACGGCCCGCGGCGGTGGACGGCCGGGGCCGTGGCGGTCGCCAGCGGCGGGGCGGCGGGGCTGCTCGGGTGGATCCCGCTCCTGCCGGCGCTCGGCCTCGCCGGCCTCGGGGCCGCGCTCGGCGTCTACCTCGCGGGCCGGGCCGAGCGGTGGGCCGGCGCGCTGTCGTTCCGCGGCGTCCTCGCCGGCGTGCTCGTGCTCGCGCCGGTCCTCTACGGGATCATGCAGGAGCCGCTCCGCGAGCGGACGAGCCTGCTCCTGGCCGACGCCGCGTTCGCCTTCTCCGACAACCGCGACGACCGCGTCACGGCCGCCATCGACCAGGTGTTCGACGAGGCCCAGGCCGACGACGCACTCGGGCCGGTCCTCCTCGACGCCGTCGCCCTCGCCGACTCGGCCCGCGGGACCACGCGCGCCGCCGCCGACTCGTCGCGCCGCGCCGTCGACGCCATCGCGTCGGGCCTCGTGTCGAGCTCGCTGCTGGGCTCCCTCGCCGACGTGGCGCCGGAGCTCCGGATCGTCGCGCCCTCGGGCGACACGCTCGGCAGCTACGTCGAGCGCGGCGCGGCCGGCGGCAACGACGCGCTGGGCTACGCGGCCATCCGGCAGGCCTTCGCCGAGCGCGAGGAGGAGCCGCGCTTCCTGCGCCTCCGCGTGCCGGTCCCCGACCGCCGCGGCCTCCGGCGGACCGCCGCCATCGGGCCCATCCGCGACGGCGACGAGACGGCCGCGTGGCTCTACCTCCGCGTGACGCCGCGCTCGGCCCGCTTCCCGACCGAGACGCCGTTCCCGCGCGTCCTCGCCCCGACCGGCCTGTTCGGCCTCGACGACGAGGCCCTCGGCTACGCCGAGTACGACGACGGCGTGCTCGTCCGCCAGCGGGGCCCCGCCCCGCTGCGCATCGACTCGACCGTCTACGCGGCGCTCTCCGACCGCGCCCGCGCGTACCGCCGGTTCGAGGTCCTCGACGGCCGCCCGACGCTCGCCTACTACGAGCGCCAGGGCGACGACGCCCAGGACGTCGTGGCCGTGCGCGCGCCGGCGCCCGACCGGCTCGACGCGCTGTTCGTGCTCCTCCGGCTGAGCCTGTCCGGGCTGGCGCTCGGCGCCGTCGTGTTCGTCGTCGGGCTGTGGGTCCGGCGCCGGGCCGGGCTGCTGCCCGTCGCGCGGACGCGGTTCCGCGACAAAGTGCTCAACCGGTTCCTCGTGGTCGGCCTCGCCAGCGTGGCGCTGACGGGCGTCGTGGGGCAGCGGGTGATCGTGGAGCAGAACCGGGAGGCCGTGCGCGACGGGCTCCGCCAGCGGCTCAGCCGCGCCGCCGCCGTGTTCGCGGCCGAGCCCGACGTGCCCGACGGGACCCGCCTCGACGCCGTCTCGGCGGCCCTCGGCGTCGACGTCCACCTGTACCGGGGCGCGACGCTGGAGGCGTCGAGCCGGCGCCAGCTCGTCCGCCAGCGCCTCATCGAGCCCCGCCTCCCCGGCCTCGTCTACCGCGCGCTCTACCTCGACGACCAGCCCTACGCGTTCTCCGACGACCGGATCGGGACGTTCTCGTACACCACGGGCTACCTCGCCCTGCCCGACTCGTCGGGCCGCCCGGCCGAGGCGCTCGCCATCCCGACGCTCTCGGAGCAGGCCGGCATCGAGGCGGGCCGGTCGCGCTACGTGGCCTACCTGTTCGGCGGGCTCCTGGCGCTGATGGCGGCCATCCTCGGCATCGCCGTCCTCCTGGCGGGCCAGCTCACGCGGCCGTTCGGGCGGCTCCGCGAGGGGCTCCGGGCCGTCGGCGCGGGCGAGGCCGAGGAGCCGATCCCGGTCGAGACGCGCGACGAGGTCGGCGAGCTGGTCGAGACGTTCAACGCGATGCAGGCGGCCCTCGCGGAGAGCCGCCGCCAGCTGGCCGAGCAGGAGCGCGAGCTCGCGTGGAGCACGATGGCCCGCCAGGTGGCCCACGAGATCAAGAACCCGCTGATGCCGATGAAGCTGTCGGTCCAGCACCTCCAGCGGACGTTCCACAGGCCCGGCGACGAGGCGCCGCCCGAGGACGTCCGCTTCGCCGGCCAGTTCGAGCGGACGACCGGGATGCTCATCGACCAGATCGAGACGCTCGACCGGATCGCGTCCGACTTCTCGCGCTTCGCCCGGATGCCGATGCGGAACCCCGAGTCGTTCGACCTCGGCGACGTGGCGCGCGAGGCGGCGGCGCTGTTCGAGGGCCCGCTCGCGGAGAGCGGCCGGGCCACGTTCGAGGTCGAGCTCGCCGACGCGCCGTTGCCCGTCGTCGCCGACCGCGAGGAGCTCCGCCGCGTCCTCGTGAACCTCCTCACGAACGCGCTCCAGGCCATCCCGGACCGCCCCGCGCCGGGCCGCGTGACGCTCTCCACCCACCTCCACGACGGCCGCGCCGAGGCGCGCGTGGCCGACGACGGGACCGGGATCCCGGAGGAGGTCCAGGAGCGCGTCTTCCAGCCCAGCTTCTCGACCAAGACGAGCGGGATGGGCCTCGGGCTCGCCATCTCGAAGCGCGCCGTCGAGGCCGCCAGCGGGACGATCACGTTCGAGACGGGGGAGGGGGGGACCACGTTCACCGTACGCCTCCCGCTGGCGCCGGGGGAGAACGGCGTCGCCGGCTAGACCCGCCTCGGCACCGAGGCGGGGCGTATCATCGAGTGGATCCCACACGGCGACTCATGGCGTTCTTGCGCACTCATCCGTTCTCGGTCGTGTGGGCTGGGGTCCTGCTCGCCCTTCCGGTCTCGGCCCAGACCGTGACGCCCGATACGACGGCGCCGTGGAAGTATTACCCGCTGGCAGTTGGGGACGTGAGGGAGTACGAGGGCGTCGAAAACATCTTCGGGGATCCGTACTACGTCCGGGAGCGGGTCGTCGGCGAGACGGTGGCGCTCGGGCACCGCTACTTCCAGATCGAGTACGCCTCGACCTACGGCACCGGAAGCGAGCGGATGCTCGACCCCGTCCGGTTCGACACGGCGTCTGCGACCATTCGCGTTCTGGACCGCGGCGCCGAGATCGTGATGAACGGAGGCTGTCCGTTCGACCTGGCCTTCGGGAGCAAGGTCACCTGTGGGGACGAGGTTCAGCATTGGGTCGAGGGGTCGCACGACGGATGGTTTCCCATCGGGGACGGGGCGGACCTCGACACGGTGCGGACCGCGGTGAAGACGTTCCACAACTGGGCGGGCTTCTCCACCTCGTACGCCTCGGGGATCGGACCGATCGGCTCAGGAGGGGAAGGCACCCACCAGTGGCTCCGCTACGCGCGGGTCGGTGGCGTCGAGTACGGCGTCCAGGCGTTTCCGAGCGCGCTCGCCGAGGGCCCCGGTCGATCGCTCTCGGTCCGGCTTGGCCCGTCGCTGGCCTCCCATCGGGCGATGCTGGTCGTGAACGCTCGGCCGTCTGGCCCGGCGCGCGTGGAAGTCGTCGACCTGCTCGGCCGCCGCGTGCTCGCGTTGGATCGCCCGCTGAGTGCGGGCCGCCAGTCGGTCCCGCTCGACGTGTCCGGTCTCGCACCGGGGGCGTACGTCGTCCGTGTGGCGGCCGGCGGCGAGGTCGGGACCGCGCGGCTCACCGTCGTCCGCTGACCCCGCCCGCCTCGGCACCGAGGTGGGGCGTATCATCGAATCGGGCTCACCAGCCGAAGGATGACACATTCAGGGACACGCTGCGTGGCCGCGTCACGATTCCGACGGCTCGTCGCGGTGCCTCTCCTCATCGGCTCGGCTGGAGTCGCTACGGCCCAGGGGCTCACGGTCACGCCAACGCCGTTCGACAACCGGGATGTCCCGGTCCTGACGCTCCGCAACGATCAGGCGGAGGCGGTCACGCTGGATAGCCTCGCTTTCGCGAGAGTCGAAGACGGCGACGGGACGAACGACCTGATCTGGCACGTCGCGCTCAGTCTCATCACGACGACGGATACCACGTGGGCGTTTGCCGACTGTTACCCAGGGCACTTCAAACCTGTCCGGTGCTACGGTCCCGGTTCTGAAGAGGAAGGACTCGAGTTTGGGCCAGCGGACCGTGCTGAACTGTACTTCTTCCTTGGCTGCGGTCATTGCCGCGGCCCGAGTCAGGATTGGGTCGTGAGCGACACGCTCCGCGTCTACTCGGCGGGCAATCCGAACCCGCAAGACGTGTCGTTGACCCTGCTCTTCCTTCCGAGCGACGCGGAGGGCGGACCGGCCCCGTTGCCGATGACCGTCCAGCCAAACGTGACCGGCTATCGCACCAGGGTCGAGGTGGATGTGACGCGCCCAGGGATCGGGAGGGTCGACATCGTGGACCTGCTCGGCCGCCGCGTGCTCGCCCTCGACCGCGCGCTCGGCGCCGGCCGCCAGTCGGTCCCGCTCGACGTGTCCGGTCTCGCACCGGGGGCGTACGTCGTCCGCGTGACGGCCGGCGGCGAGGTCGGGACCGCGCGCCTCACCGTCGTCCGGTGACCCCGCCCGCCTCGGCGCCGAGGTGGAGAGAGACGCGGGACGGAATCGGTGCGACGTTGGCGGGGCTCGCCCGCCTCACGCCGATGCGCTTCCTCCTGTTGCTCGCCCTCCTGCTGGCACCGGCCGCCGGCGCGCAGACCGTGTGTCTGACACCTGACGACGGGCCGGGGGGAGGCCTGCCGGCGACGGGCACGCGGGCGGTGCCCGACCGGGCGCCGGGCTCGATCGCGTTCGAGGACTCGGTCCACGCGCTCGTCGTGTTCGTCCGGTTCGCGAACGACACCGACGCCGCGCCGGAGTGGCCCATCCGCGGGGCGGCCGGCGCAGAGCCGATCCCGGCCTGGGGCGAGACGCTGCTGAAGGAGGACCCCGGCGAGGTCACCGAGGCGATGGGGCTCGACGACCCGACGCTCTCGGCCTACTTCTTCTGGCAGTCGCACCGCGGGCCGACTGGTCCGCACACCCTGACGGGCGAGGTCTGGCCCCGTGCCCGGTCCGGCCGGCCGCTCGTGTTCACGCCGTCGCAGCCGTCGACCGCCTACCAGTCCGGGGCCGGGACCGGCTACGGGTACCTCGTCGCCGAGCTGTTCGAGTCCCTGACCGCCGACCCGCGGTTTGACCCGACGCGGTTCGACGCCAACCGCGACGGCGAGCTCGACCACCTCATGCTGGTCGTCCGCCGCGACCCGGACGTGCGTGTGACGGGCGGCGTGGCGGGCCTCTCGGGCGTCAACAGCCCGGCGGCGCGGACGTTCGGCCGGCCGGCGGCGACGCTCACCGTGGGACGTGGCGACCGGACCGTGACCGTCGACCTGAACGGCTCGGGCGCCATCAACTGGGTCGGCGGCGAGTACTCGGCGGCGACGCTCATCCACGAGTACGGCCACGTCCTGTTCGGCATGGGACACACGCGGATGATCACGCCCCCGGACGCGGCCGTCCGCTCGGCCGTGAGCAACGACGTGCCGTACTGGGTGCCCGAGGGGACGGGCGCCTACGCCTGCGCCTACAACCGGATGTGCGGCGGCGGCGCGCGGGAGGGCCGGCCCTACGAGTCGTCGATCTACGACACGGCCGCGCTCACGCTGTCCGGCCTGGAGCTCCGGCGGATGGGCTGGGCGCGGCGCACCGTCCTCGACCCCACACGCGACACGGCCGGCGTCCGCCTCCGCCCGCTCTACGGCTCCGGCGAGGTCGCCCTGATCCCGCTCCGCGCCGGCTCCGGGGCCGACACGCTCAGCCTCGAAACGCGCCAGCGCACCAACTACTTCGACCGCTTCCCGCCGTGGGACCTCGAGGACCCGTTCTACGGCCTCGTCAACCGCGACCTCGCCTCGGCCGGCCTGCTGGCGACGCTGACGTACGGCGACCCGACCGCCCCCGGCGGCGCGCTCTACGACGTCGCGCCGCCCTCGAACCGGTACCGCCGGCCGCGGTCGCGCTGCGATGGGATCTCCGACGGCTGCGTCGACCCGTACGCGTGGTGGATGCGTGACATGCTCCGACCCGGGACCTCCGCGACGCAGATGACGCCGTGGACGCGGCCCAACGTGAGCGGCTACACGGTCTACCCCGACGGCTTCGAGCCCAACTGGTTCGCGATCACCGACGTCCGCGTCGACGGTGACGACGGGGCGATGGCGTTCGATCTCGTCGCCGACGTCCGCGAGTGGGACCGGGTCGTGATCACGGCCGACTCGTGGATGGGCGCCGAGTCCGACGGGCTCGTGTTCGACGGGCCAGTCCGCGTGACCGGCGGCGCGACGCTCCGCGTGGAGGCCGGGGTGACGGTCACGTTCGCAGGCGGCCTCGTGGTCGACGAGGGCGCGCGGGTCCTGTGCCTGCCCGGCGCGACGTGCGTCGGCGCCGAGTAGGCCCGCCTCGGCGCCGAGGCGGAGGCCGAGGCGGTCGGGCGGGGAGGGCGCATGTGGAGGCTGGTTGAGAACCGCCGCGGATCGCGCCTGGGGCGCGGATCGGGCTACCTTGCCGGCCCCCACAGCGCCCCAGGGCGGTTTATGCGAGCCATCGTCGTCGGGGCCGGAGACGTCGGGTACGACGTCGCTCGGCTCCTCTCCCTCCAACGCCACGACGTCACCGTCGTCGACGCCGACCCCGCCAAGGTCGAGCACGTCCGCGACACGCTCGACGTCCTCGCCGTCCTCGGGTCCGGGACGAGTGCCGCGACGCTCCGCGAGGCCCGGATCGACGACGCCGACCTCGTCGTGGCCGTGACCGATGTCGACGAGGTCAACGTCATCGCGTCGATGCTGGCCGAGCGCGTGGGCAAGTCGGCCGACGAGACCACGACGATCGCCCGCGTCCGCAGCGACGAGTTCACGGGGCCCGACGCCGTCCTCACGCTGGCCGACTTCGGGATCGACCACATCATCCACCCCGAGCAGTCGACGGCCAACGAGGTCGTCTCGCTGCTCCGACGCGCCGCGGCGACCGACATCGTCGACTTCTGCCAGGAGCGCGTCCAGCTCGTCGGGATCCGGGTCGAGCGCGACGCGCACGTCGTCGGGATGAGCCTCGTGGAGCTGGCGCGGTCGAGCCCGCTCCCGTTCCGCGTCATGGGCATCTCGCGCGGCGTCCGGACGATCGTCCCGTCGGGCGACGCGACGGTCCAGGGCGGGGACCAGGTGTTCGTTCTCGTCGAGACGGGCCGGGTGGCCGAGGTCGCGCGCGTGCTGGGCAAGGAGGCCGGCCGACTCCGCCACGTCATGATCCTGGGCGGGACGAACGTTGGGGCCCGCGTGGCGTCGGGGCTGGCGGGCCGGTCGCGCCGCGACGGCGGGATGGAGGTCAAGCTCGTCGAGAAGGACCGGAAGCGGGCCGAGTACCTCGCCGAGCACCTCGAGGGCGTCCTCGTCATCCACGGCGACCCGGCCGACATCGACCTCCTCGCCCGCGAGGGGCTGGCCGAGACGCACGCCGTCGTGGCCGTGACCGAGGACGAGGAGTCGAACCTCGTGAGCTGCCTCATGGCCAAGCACCTCGAGGTCAAGAAGACCGTCGCGCTCCTCTCGAAGAGCGCCTACATCCCGATCTCCCAGTCCATCGGCCTCGACGCGGCCGTGAGCCAGAAGCTGGCCGTCTCGCGCGAGGTCCTCCGGTTCCTCCGCGGCGCCCACGTCCGCTCCGTGGCGACGGTCCACGGGCTCGACGCCGAGATCCTCGAGCTCGTCGCCGACGAGGGCGCGCCGATCACGCTCGCCCCGCTCGCCCAGCAGCGGCTCCCGAAGGGGATCCTGCTCGGCGCCGTCGTCGGCCAGCGCGTCGAGATCGCGACCGGCACGACGCACGTCCGGGCGGGCCAGCGCGCCGTCGTGTTCGCGACGCCGGAGCGGGCCGGCGACGTCGAGCCGCTGTTCAGCGCCTAGCCCGATGGCCGCCACCCCGCCCGCCGCGGGCCCGAGGCCGACCGACCGATGATCATCGACTGGAAGGCCATCGCCGGCATCATGGGCGTCCTGCTCGGGGCGCTCGGCGTGGCCCTCGTGGTCCCCGCGCTCGTCGGGCTGTTCTACGGCGAGCCCGAGTGGTGGGCGTTCGGGGCGACGGCGCTCGGGTCGGCCGGGGTGGGCGGCGGGCTGTGGGGGGCGTTCCGGCCCAAGGAGGAGCTGCGGGTGCGCGAGGGGTTCGCGATCGTGGCCCTCGCGTGGTTCGTCCTGTCCCTCGTCGGGGCCCTCCCGTGGACGATGACCGGCGTGCTCGGCAGCTACGCCGACGCCTTTTTCGAGGTCATGAGCGGGTTCACGACGACCGGCGCCACGATCCTCGGCGGCGCGACGACGCCCCAGATCGAGGCCGTCCCCAACGCGTTCCTGTTCTGGCGGAGCCTCACGCACTGGCTCGGCGGGATGGGCATCATCGTGCTCACGATCGCCGTGCTCCCGCTCCTCGGCGTCGGGGGGATGCAGTTGTTCAAGGCCGAGGTGCCGGGCCCGTCGGCCGACAAGCTGACGCCGCGCGTGTCGGAGACGGCCAAGCGCCTGTGGGCGATCTACGTGGCGCTCACGGCCATCGAGGTCGTCCTGCTTCTCCCGGCGATGTCCCTGTTCGACGCCGTCAACCACGCGATGGCGACGCTCGCGACGGGCGGGTTCTCGACCGAGAACGGGAGCGTCGGCCAGTACGGGAGCGCCTACGTCGACTGGGTCATCACCGTGTTCATGGTGCTGGCCGGGATGAACTTCGTGCTCCACTACCGGCTGCTCCACAAGGACTGGTCGGCCACGAACAACGAGGAGCTCAAGGTCTACTTCGCGTTCCTCGGCGGGGCCACGCTGCTCCTCACGCTCGTGCTCTGGACGCCGACGGGCGACGTGCTGCCGGCGCCGGTCACGCTCGACGGCGAGGTCGTGACCCAGGAGGTGGTGGACGAGGCGGTCCGGGCGGCCGAGGCCGAGGCGGCGGCCGAGGGCGCGGACCTCGAGGAGGTCGAGACGGAGTCGGCCGACCGCGTCGGCGGCGAGGACATCGGGGGCGGGGCCCAGGAGGCCGCGGCGCTGGCCTCGCGCGAGGAGCGCGGCCGGACGGTTGTCCGCTACGACTCGGTCTGGGACGCGCTCCGCTACGGCGCCTTCCAGGCCGCCGCCATCATCACGACGACCGGGTTCGGCACGGCGGACTACGAGGTCTGGCCGCCGCTCGCGCTCGTCGTCCTGTTCGCCCTGTTCTTCGTGGGCGGGATGGCCGGGTCGACGGGCGGCGGCGTGAAGGTCGTCCGCGTGCTCCTCATCCTGAAGAACTCGTTCCGCGAGCTCCGCCAGCTCGTCCACCCGCAGGCGATCCTCCCGATCCGGCTCGACCACCGGGTGGTGCCGGAGGGCATCCTCCGCAACGTCCTCTCGTTCATCGTCTTCTACGTGGGCCTGATCGGGCTGGGCACACTCCTGATGGGGTTCCTCGGGCTCGACATCTGGAGCGCGTTCTCGGCCACGTTCTCGTGCGTCGGCAACGTCGGCCCGGCGTTCGGGGCGATGGGCCCGACGGAGAACTACACGCACGTCCCGACGGCCGGCAAGTGGATCCTCTCGATCCTGATGATGGCCGGCCGGCTGGAGATCTTCACGGTCCTCCTCCTGTTCACGCCGGGCTTCTGGAAGCGGTAGAGGCCGCTTCGCCCGCGGCGCGGGGGCCGAGTGGGAGGGCCCGCCTCGGCGCCGAGGCGGAGAAAGCCGGGGCGGCGGCCGGGCCCTGACTGGCGGCTGACACAGGCTCGGGGCACCTTCCCGTCCCCCGTCCCCCGTCCCCCGTCCCCCGTCCCCAGTCCCCAGTCCCCAGTGCACCTCGACCAGCTCCGCGACCACTGCCTCGCCAAGCCGGCGACCACCGAGGGCTTCCCGTTCGACGCGGACACGCTCGTGTTCAAGGTGGCCGGGAAGATGTTCGCCGTGGTCGGGCTGGAGCGGCTGCCCCAGACGGTCGCGCTGAAGTGCGACCCCGAGCGGGCGCTCGAGCTCCGCGAGCGGTACGAGGCCGTCGGGCCGGCCTACCACTTCAACAAGACGCACTGGAACGGGGTCGGCCTGCGGGGCGACGTGCCGGCCGAAGTCGTGCGCCGGCTGGTGGACCACTCGTACGACCTCGTGGTGGCGGGGCTCACGAAAAAGGCGAGGGCCGAGCACGGGCTGGGCTGAACTGGGCTCGCCGGGGCGCGTTGATCCGAGACGCCCCTCCTCCTCTCCATGCGCTTCCTCTCCCTCTCGCTCCTCCTCCTCGCCGCCTGCGCGGACGCGCCCGAGCCGGCCGACTCCGCCGTCGCGCCGGGCGACACGCTCGCCGCCCCCACGCCGTCCGGCCCCGACCGCGCCGTCGCCCGGATCGGCGAGGTCGACGGGTCCGGCGTCCGCGGGGCCGTCGAGTTCGTCGACCGCGGCGGCGCCGTCGAGGTCCGCTACAACCTGACGGGCCTGTCGGCCGGCCTCCACGGCTTCCACGTCCACCAGACGGGCGACTGCGGCCCGGACTCGACGGGGACGCCGGCCGGCGCGGCGGGCGGCCACTTCAACCCGGCCGCCAGCGACCACGCCGGCCCCGACAACCCGTCGAGCCGGCGCCACGCCGGCGACCTCGGCAACATCGAGGTCGACGCGAGCGGCCGCGCGATCGGCGTCCGCGTCGACTCGGTCCTCTCGTTCTCCGGCCCGACCTCGATCCTCGGCAAGGCCATGCTCGTCCACGGCGGCGAGGACGACCTGTCGAGCCAGCCGAGCGGCGACGCCGGCCCGCGCGTCGGGTGCGGCGTGATCGAGCGGGCCGCCTCCGATGGCGCGCTCCCCGACTCGCTGGCGGTCCCGGAGGGCACGGCCGCGCCGTAGCCCCCGGCCGTCGCGCACCCGCCCGGTCGCCCCCGGCGCCCGCTGCCACAGAGCTGGCGGCGGGCGCCGCTATTTTGGGGGGCCAGAGATCCGGATCGAATCGTGGCCGAGCAGAACGACCTCTTCCTCAGCGAGAACGACCGCAAGCGGCAGAACCAGACGCCGCTCATGCGCCAGTACTGGAAGATCAAGGACCGCCACCCCGGCGCGCTCCTCCTCTTCCGGATGGGCGACTTCTACGAGA